>NZ_KN360942.1:45072-92661 GCF_000784355.1 Methanolacinia paynteri
AAGCTTCGATTAAATCTTCGTTATAGCCCAGCGCCCGTCCGATCGTTCTCGCGATCTTCGAGACGAGCTGGACATGAATCGAGCGGTGGGTGATATGCTCGTTATCGATAAAATAGAAGACCTGCGTCTTGTCGATATATCTCGAATAGGCCTTCGAGTGGATGATCCGGTCGATATCGCGGAAGAAAGGAGGACGAAGCCACGGATCTTCGGGCTTTGAATTCTTTCTCCTAACCGCCTCGCTGTTCAGGCACGCACCTTTCGAATAACTGCTACCGACCGAAGCACTCCGCTCCTTTATCCTGTCGATCGTCTCTTTGCTGAGCTGCACAATGATCATTTTCGTCTGTATTGTTAAAAAAGGATGTTTGGTTTATTCACAAAACCGGTACCCTATTGAATGCTATCAGGCATTATAATCCAACAACTGAGAGATCTATGTTGTAAATCACTACAAAAATCCGATAAAATATTAAGAGCGACCATCTGATATCGGCTATAAAAAAATGAAATTTGTGTTATGATATTTTAATGTCCCTGAAGTTCAGCGATACAATCTCTCCTGTATGTGCATCGATAATAGCAGTAGTTGTCTTTCGCGAATCTTCTTTCCGCATCTCAGAGTCGCTGAAGGTTATGTACCAGATCAGCCTGATTGGGTCCGGCTGATCGGCATAAACCAGTTCGTCCTGGTCGTACCAGTTGAGAGAATTTTCGTGGCCGTTTAAGATCCTGTATTGTATATTCAGGTCTTCACCCGGATAGCTTTCCTTCAGTTTTGTCTCCAAAAGCCTTTTTGCTTCATTTTCTGAAATCGTCGGTACGGGTGAAAGGGTGGTGAGATTCTTCATCAGTCCGGGATCTTTTAACTCGTCCCTGTATCTCCTGACAACGTCCTCGATAAGATCGTATTGAACGTATATCTGGTCATTTAAGTACTGGACACCGCCGTAGGTATTAAAAAGAACTATATATGCAAGGCCCATGCCACTGCTTGAATCGACATCGATTTTGCAGATATAGAAATCATTCTCCTTTTCTTCAATGAAATCATTCCCTTTCGCATTTCTTACAAATTCCAGCACCTTATCTTCAGCTTCTTCAATTGAGACCGTCCTGATCTCTTCTTTTAAAGGCTTGTACCATGATTCTCTTCCATAAAAAACAACGTCCCCGGATCCCGGATCGACTTTGACTGCAACGATATTGTTATGTATGTTTTGTTCAAGTCCTTTCCATCTTATTTTCTGGATCTCCATGTATTTTTCCGATGTGTCGTCCACGTTGGCGAAGACAATTCCCGGGGGACCATAAGTTGATGATTCGTGATCCTGCCAGTACCCTTCAAGTTCCGATCTTTCCACATTGGGAAATAACCTTACAATTTCATCCTTCGCGTCTTCAATCAGCCCGGACTTTGTCTGCTCGTCGTAATCCGGATAATAATCTCTCCACGAGACTGCCGCCTGTGTGCTTTCCGGTTGAACCTGCTGTGTTGTTTGAGCCGTTACCAGATCTGCCGGTGAAACCTGGTTGTTCTCCGGCTGATCTGATTCAAGAAATGTACAGCCTGAAGCAAGGATTGTAAAAATTAAACATATTGTCATCACAAAAACCAAAATTGCCGTTTGTTCTTTTTTCATAAAATCACCCTGCTGCAAAACCGTGAAAAGAACCGTAGGTCTCTTTTAATAATTATTACTTTTAATCCCACACGTGATCTTTTTTTAATCACCTGATAAGGGATTTATGTGGGAAAAGTCGTTTTTTTATTTTGCGGCTTCATTCCGGTCTCACCTCAGATCCGTCCTCATTCTGATATATGCTATCCGTTTCCCGGACAAAGTGCGAGCCGATTTGAGTTTTCAAAAAAATGTTTATGGATTAAAATTATATGTCGATTATTTCGCCAGTATGCGCATCAATAATTCCGTAATGCATTCTCCCGTTAGGAGTAATATAAGGAAGCTCCCAGATTATTTTCAACGGATTTGTTACGTAACCGTCTTCAATGTCCATATAATAAGGCTCATCCAGCCACTGAAGATTGGGATAATAATAGTACTGGTAACGCTGGCAGTATTCGATATCCACTTCACTTCCCCCGTTATTCTCTTTCAGGCGTTCTTCAAGTATCTCCTTTGCCTCGCCGATTGTTATATGCGGTTCCGGCGACAGTGTAGTAATCTGCGATAGTGCGTCAGGATCCCTCCTGGTATCAAAGTAATTGTTGACAGTATCAAGCCTCATATCATAATTTACGCTGCTGTGATCTTCAAAGTAGACTACACCTTTGTAGGTTGTGCAGATATCCAGGTCAAGGAACAGGTCATCGTCATAATCCCGCCTGGCAATATAGAACTCATCCTTATGCTCTTCATAATATTCTTCGCCGACCATCTTTTTGTAGAACTTGAGTGCATGCTCTTCAGCCTCATCGACAGATATGATCGCTTCATCGTCCCCATCCATCCCGAACCCGTCCGGTCCGTAACGTCCGATCGTTTTCCTTTCGGGATCATATATGACATTGACAGTTCTCGGATCATTCTGGTCGTAATACTTGTAGATTGCTCTTCTTTCCTCCACTTTTGAGAGGTCTAGTACATCTGAAAAGACAATCGCGGGCACGATATACCCGCTACAATATAGTCGTCCCCATGAAACGTTGTCAAGAGTATTCTCATCCAGTTCCGGGAAAAGTCTTATAATTTCCTGCTTTGCCTCGTCTACAAGCAATTCTTTCTCTTCCTCGCTGTAAGGAGGGACCGGATTCTCTTCCTGAGGCCAGGGCACTTTTATCGTGGAATTTTCCGACGAAAAAGTTACGAAAGGATATTGTTCTCCTGTAGATTGAACAGTTGACGTTTCCGAAACCCCCACCTCATTGGAACCGGGAGTGTATCCCGATACCGTTACGACAGTGAACATGAATATAAATAAAATGACGAATTTAATTTTCTCTGATTTTTTCATTATATTTCCTCAACATCCTGGTTGAAACATTTCAGGCTAGTGTCTGGCTTAATAATATATGCATTTTCTATGGCAGATTTCGAATTATAAACGACCAGACAAATGTAAAAGGATAACGGATCTCAAAAGTAAATACATCGAATTTCGATAACGGTTTTCAAAGGCCTTCAACAATAGGATTTTCAAACAAAAAAAATTAGTAATATTTATTGTGTTTTTTCTTTGTCATCCGGAAGTTCACATCACCTTAAAATAATCCATACCGGCGTATGCATTTTTCTTCCGGTCTCACCTCAAATCCGTCCTCATAAATCTGACATATGCTATCCCAAAAAATACCACGGGATATGCGATAAGGAAGAGGATATAGCCCCAGATTGAAGCGAGTGTTTCTCCCACTGGAGGCAGTCCCTTTTCAAATTCTTCTCTCCATGAGCCGCTAGAATCCCTGCAGTGCTGGGGCCATGTCAGAACCTTGGATAACTCCCAATAATCCATCCTAATAGAAATATATTCTACAAACTGCATTAACTCATCTTTATTTTTATTATAATCCACGGACATCTGGTACAATTCGTTATTATCGAGGCTGTCAATGTATTGATATTCAGTAGAAGGGTCAGGTCCCATAATAAATTCTGTTGCGTAACTTCCGGCCGTATAAATCACACTTGTGATGAATAGCAATGCCAACAGTGAAAAAACGAGTGACATCCCGCTTGTCTTGGAAAACGTGGATATCATTAGTGACATAATGAATATTCCAGAGAGGAAGAGAACAGTAAACAGCCAAAACATGAATATATAGCTCATTTCGGTAATCCCGGGAACGATTGAATGGACAAGAAGTACTGCAAATGCCAGAACAAAGACAATGCTTGTCGTAATTGCCAGCACAATTATTCCGCCAAAGGCTTTTCCATTGATTATTTCATCCCTGTAAACGGGAACGGATAATATCGCCTTAATCGAACCTGATTCACGTTCCTTAGTAATAAGGTCAAAACCAAGCGCTACTGCAATAATCGGGCCGAAGATTGAGCTACCCCCGATCGCACTCATGATTCCACCGAATATGTTGACGGTATAAGGCAGGTTGTAGATTGAAGAAGTACCGCTGCTGTAGCTGGTTAACTCCTCCAGATAGGTGCCGGTTTCCTTAAGAATATATATCCCACAGATTGTCAAAAGTAAAAACAGAAGACCGATAAAACGGCGACTGGTTAAATGATCCTGTGCTTCTTTGGTTGCAATGAGCCCGATCCTGTGTAAATCCATGTTATACCTCCATTTCACCTGAGATCGGACCTCATAAATCTAACATAGGCTATCCCGAAGAAAAACACCGGCCACATAATGAAAACAATTAGTTTTATCCATTGATCTTCTATTAAAGTCCAGAATGTGGGTTCTTCGATGGTCTGGTCTATGTCGGAGTCAACAAAGTCTAGGTCGAATTTGTTGATTACATACCCTGAAGGCATTGTAATTGGAAGAGTTATCTGCTGGTATACATATCTTATTGAAAATGTATTGAAAAAACCGTAAATTGCCATACTATTTCCATTGTATTCATCCATAGCCTCCTGATACGCAGCGTACTGGGCGGAAGAGGCCATGTCCGGGATATCCTCCGGGGGGTCTCCAACTAACAAATAAGTTCCTAATGCGCCTCCGCCTGTGGGAATTATGAACAGCATGATAAAAACAATTGCAAGTGCCAAAATCAACGAACCGCTGCTTGTATTCGTTATCACGGATGTCATTAATGAAACTGTGAATGATGCAATCATGAAGAGCAGGGTTATCAGCCAGATCAGGCCTATACCCATTATTTCGTCTATATCCGGAACAATGCCAAGGATCAGCATAACCGCGAAGATGATGATAAAACCGGCTATACTTATTGCAGTCAGGGCCATTATACCCCCTATCGCCTTTCCGTTTATCAGTTCATCCCTGTATAGCGGCTGTGAAAGGATTGTTTTTATCGAACGTCCTTCTCTTTCTCCTGAAATGAGATCAAAACCAAGTGCAAGTCCGATAACTATCCCAAGACCATCAACACCGATGGAACTTACAATTCCTGAAAAAACCCTTAACGCCGAAGGTTGGAATAATAAATATTCACCGCTGGTTCCACTTTTGTAGCTCTCAAGCGCATTATTGTAGTCATCGACACCGCTTGCCGTCTCAATCACGAGTACTAGGCAGAAGATGATCATTATCCAGAACAGCCTTTTGCTGAGGATATGATCGATAAACTCTTTTTTTGATATTATCGCAAGCCTTGTAAGATCCAACGTCTATTCCCTCCTGTAGACTTTCAGGAAGAGATCTTCAAGCCCCGGTCGGTCAAGGTACATCTCGGTTATACCGGAGCAGTGATCTTTTAACTTCTCTGCAAGAACGGGACGGATATCATTTTCGACCGAGATTTCTATTCCTTCCTTTGTCCTTTCGATCTCAAGAATGGCGGGATTTTTAATCGATTCGATCTCAGTGTAAAGGTTCGGTTTAATGGATTTGATAACAATCTTTTGTCTTGTGCCACTCTGCCTGATAAGTTCGTCCTCGACTTCCTCGACTGATCCTTTCGCGACAAGTCTTCCCTGCGAGATTATTCCGAGTGTAGTGCACACTGCCCTAACCTCCGAGAGGATATGGGAGCATATGAGGACGGTCTTCCCTTCCTTTTCGAGCTCTTTTATAATCTCCCTGTACCTCAATACTCCCTCCGGGTCCAGGTTTGCAGTCGGTTCGTCGAGGATTACTACCTTCGGGTCGTTCAAAAGAGCAAGTGCAAGCCCGAGCCTCTGGTTCATTCCCCTCGAATATTCGCCGACTTTCTGGGTAACTCCATTGAGCCTGACGCTTTTCAGTAGCCTTTCGATTCTTTCTTCCCTCTCGCTCTTTTCTATCGGGTAGAATTTTCCGAGGTAGTCGAGGTTCTCGTATCCTGTCAGGTTCCTGTAGAATCCGACATCTTCAGGAAGATAGCCGAGGATCTCCTTTCCCTTTAGGGGGTTTAGTGCGACATTGACCCCATCTATCGTGCATATGCCGGATGTAGGTTCGATCATTCCCGTAAGCATCAGGATAGTCGTGCTTTTTCCTGCCCCGTTAGGACCAAGGAATCCGAATACTTCCCCGTCTTCTACTTCGAGATTCAGGTTGTCAACGGCGTTTTTTCCGTTGTATTCTTTGGTGAGATTTTCAGTTTTTATCATGTACTTCCCGTTATTGACTGTATTTTGTTCTCCGGAGTAATTTGGGAAACCTCAATGCTTTCCCTGGATTATTAAAACAGACATCTTATTTGGCTATTTATTACGTACCTAACTCTGCCTGTTTAAAATTAATATATAATTTAATATTATATCCTGTTTCTCGGACAAAGTACGAATTGATTTATAGTTCACAAAAAAATTATTTTTATATTATGACTGAATATCAATAATTTCGCCGGTATGTGCATCAATAATACCATAATGTATACTTCCGTCTGCTGTTGTAAACGGGAGTTCCCAGATCAGTTTTATCGGACTTGTTACATAACCGTCCTCTATGTCCATATAATAAGAAGTATCAAGCCACTGAAGGTTAGGGAAATAATAATAGCCAAGGCGCTGGCAGTACTCTATATCCACATCATTACCATCGTTGTTCTCCTTTAGCTGGGCTTCAAGTATCTCTTTTGCCTCGTCAATTGTGATATCAGGTACCTCTGATAAAGTTGTGATTTGAGACAGAATGTCAGGATTCCTCTGGCAAACAGAAAGTACATCGACACAGTTGAGAGTCATATCATAAATCACATTTGAGCAATCATAATGGTAAACAACTCCTTTATATTGAGTACATATTTCAACATTAAGAAATACAGAATTCAAGTCCTCTCCATCATCTCTAATCACTATCAAATCATCTTTGTGTGCATCATATTCATCACCCATTACATTTTTATAGAACTCAATTACATGGTCCTCCGCCTCTTCGGAAGACATTACAAGCTCATCATCCGGGTTAAAATCTGCACTGCCATTAAATGCGTATGAGCATATTACCTTCCTTTCCGGATCATATTTAATATCAACAAATCTCCGGTCAAAATCTTCTGATAGAGCCTTCCTTTCCTCAAGCTTTGTGTTATCCACCACATGGGTAAAAACGATCGCCGGAGCAATATAGGAATAATATTTAGATCCCCAGGAATAACTGTCAAGAGTATCTTCGTCGATCTCAGGAAAAACTCTTATGATTTCCTCTTTTGCCTCCTCGACAAGCGACGCCTTCTCTTCATCACTGTATGGAGGGACAGGATTCTCATCCTGTGGCCAGGGTACCTTTATCGTAGAATTCCCCGAAGAAGAGGCAAGAGCTGGAGTCTCTTTTTCCGTAGGGTGGACCGTTGGTTTCTCTGTAATCCGTGTATTTTCTGTAGTAGAAGTACAACCTGAAATGAAAACCGTAGTTAAGATAATTGCCATTAGCAGGATCAATGAAATTAAATTTATTTTTTTAACCATATTATCACTTTGAATTCCAGCCGATGCTGTTTCAGAAAAATATCTAATTCAATAATATATGTCGTTTCTCGGACAAAGTCCGAACCGATTTGATTTCATTATGCCAGACTAATATATCCTGAAAAAATGGTTTGATTTTAGAGTTATATACCTGATCCAGTTATTCCTGAATTTAGTATAGATCTCATTAATTAAGACAGAGTATATCTTACGTAACCAGTGTTACTAGTAGAACTAGTTAGCTTGGTTGTTATAACATGACTCCGGTGTTCTTCCTGCGTATCTTGATAGGTCTTATATCCTGTACTGACCAACCAAGTTCCAGATGATGTTTCAGAAAACGGACCGAAAGAGAAACGCGTGTTTGACACTGTAAGTCTGACTGTAATCCAGTCTACATCACCGACTATACTCTCGGCCTTTCCAAGAGCCTGGAACTGATCAGAAGAACTGCTGATCCAGTCTCCATCAGCGGTCACGTCATATGGCCCAATTGGTTGCGTATTAGCACTAACAGGCATCGCAAGAACAGCCCCTGCCGCAAGTATCATAAATACCAGCAGGGTTGCTTTTCCAAAGCTGATTTTTTTCATTTTTTTACCTTCTTTTTTATTTTATTGAAGACAACGCTATATCGGGATCATGTCGAAATGCAGGGAATCTGGTCTGAAAGAGACTCCTTAAAACATCGGCTGGTCCTTCTTCGTAATCTTCATTCAGTCGTCTAATCTGGAGCTATATATCATTTCTAAGACAAAATGCGAACTAATTCGTAGTTTGTCCTATTAATATCACGCCCAAAAAAATGCAGAATTTTTTCTTGATTTAGAAAATATATTGTCTCGCTTTTTTTAAGAAAATTTAACGTTGAATATCAAGTTTGTATGAATAGAATTCACAAAAAAATATTTCTTTAGACGCAACTGCGCCCATATAATTTACCAGAGAGTGTCATTTTACACGGAATTCTGAATAAATATGTTTTTCAAAAAGGTTGTAAAAATCATCACTAATGTTATACATTGTAAACCACCCTCTGGTTTGTGATTCAATGACACCTTTTCCTTTAAGAAATCCAAGATGCTTGCTTGTAGTTGATTCCGAATATCCGGTATTTTCAGCAATTTTTTTATTATTGATCCTTGGGTTCTTATAGACCTCTGTAATTATTCTTTTAAGAGTACCGTCACGCATAATTAAAAATAACTCTTTTTCCTCCTTTGAATAAGATGAATCACCGATAAAGTAATGATGTTTTCCGTTTTCACAGATTGACCAGACAGTTCCTTCTGATTCCATAATTTTAAGATGATATTCTAATGTGCCCTTTTTCAGATCGCCATCCCTTAAAATTTCACTAAAATATATGCCTGGATTCCCATCAATAAGCTTATAGATATCGAACCGTATCTGGTTTTCAAGAATATTCTTCCGGGTGACTGTCCTGAACATCATTGGAGGGAAAATGTTGAATGCCATAAAAGCCCTGAATGTTGCGACAAAACCGGGCTGATCTTCGAGAATTCTCGAATAGCATGAGCTATAAAATATACCGAGAACAGTAATTGAAACAATTATCATCATAAAGATGATTTTTGCCCGGTTGATTTTTTTCATCTCTTTATTTCCACCTATTTATTGCGATCATGAAGGGATCGGATCTAATGATCTTTGAATACGGATGGACTCATGTTGCCCTATGATCAGAAATCTACCAGAAATAACGGATTCCTGACGAAACACGCAATGAATGCTTATTCTACTTTTTATTCAGACACATGACTGCCGGGTAGCCATTTCATATGACTCAATAATGCAACAGGAAACATCTGCCAAATTTGATCCAAGCATGGCAGTGGATCATCTCCACATTAAATGAGGACTGCTTGTGCCCCCCACTGCCCATGCTAAAGAATATATTCCGATATATTAAACGTCTTATTGAACAATCGTCTACACATTTGTGAGAGATCTCGTTCAATGATCTGAAAAAAACGAATTTCTATCCAATGCAGTCCCACACGCAGAATTTATGAAATAAAATGGCTGAAAAAAACTCAGTGATCGGAAGAGGCATAAAGGAGCCCAGATACCTGTTGGTTATTTCTTTTTTTATTGCGTTTTAAAGATGTATGAACATGGTTTGGCAGAATCATATCCAGACGATATTATCATATGCAGGGAATTTAGAAGACATTTATTTTAGATGCCGGTATTTATGGCATTTCATACATAAGCAGATAACGATCAAAAACAATATATATTACCAAGTGAAAATTACTTTAAGCCTTTGTTCAGTTCTGGACAGGTCAATCCGGATGATTGATGCAGTTTGTACGGGTTCTTTAGAAGAACACGGACTTTTGAAACTGTTTTCTAGATTTTCCATGAAACAGTGCCTGGAACAACTGTTTCATATCAACTTTTAGATCTAATTGAATTCACTGGTATTTACTTGTACCTGCAAGACTGAATTGAACATCTGATTAACAATATTTTTTCAAGTTTAGCAGTGAATAAATAAAATGTTGTCATTATTACGCTGATTTAAAGTTTCAATCAAAAAGATCCATAAAAAATCCAGTATAAATTATTCTATTTTTCTTCCTGATCCTTAACGTCGCTCCAGAATTTCTTATCCCTTCTCCAGATGACAACTTCATAGATCATCATAATCGCAAGAATCAGGCACCCTCCGAGGAAGAAGGCGATTATGAACAGGTGGACCAGAGCCTCAGGGGTTTCAGCTTCAGACCCGGCGACAGTAGACTCAGGGACCGCGTCATAGTCCGTGTACTCCTCTCCTAATAAAGCCGTCTCTGACGAAGCATTCCCTTCCACCGTGCCTTTAGCCGCATACGCTTCCGTTGAAGTCACACGTGTCCTGTTATCTCCTTCGGAATACACCGCCTGGGTACCGGAGACTTCAGCAGGCGACACTCCGGAGGCATATGTCATCATGACATCATTAGATGAAATCGTTCCCGATTCCTGGGGGAAGAAATTAAATGACGGCGAGACAGCCACCATCGCAAGAGTCGCTATCAGAAGTATTGCAAAAACGGATGCATATTTCAGGAGCGTATCCTTGATATCCCCGCCGGAAGGAGCCACGATAACGAGCCTGTCGTTGACACCGTAGACTTTGACCTCCCGTCCCTTCTCGCTGTATTTGATCTTTCTTACTTCGATCAGTTCGGCGTCGAGAAGATTTTCGACATGGTATTTTACGGTGGTCATCGGCTGGTTCATCCTTTCGGAGATCTCCGAAAGAGTCAGATCGCCCTCTTTTAAGGCGGAAAGGATAGCGGTGGCACTTTCGTTAGCCATCGCCTTGCCGATCTTTTTCGCCCTTTCATCGCCGGGCTCGAGAACCAAAACCCCTTCTGACATTACCTTATTTTTATTTTAGTAATTCACTAATCATATTCTTTCCCTGGAGCAGTGCTTCGGTCAGATTCTCCTTTTCCGTCCCGACACCCTGCGCAAGGCCCGGCTTTCCGCCGCCTTTTCCGCCGATCATACCGCAGACTTTTGTGATCAGGTCGGCGGCATTGATCCTTTCGGTTCCCGACGCCGCAACAACATGAATTCTGTCCTCTCCGCCTGCAACAAGGCCCACTCCGCCTTCATTTGCAAACTTCGTGGCAATACTCACGAGCTCCTTCGGGGATGCGTTCACCTCGTGGACTGCAACGGATATCCCTCCGATCTCCTCGGAAGAAAGACCCTCCAGCCTGAGTTCGCCAAGCTCCTTACCCAGCTTTTCGATCTCCTTCTTCTGATCCTTCCATTCGGTGAAGAATCTGTCGACCGACGAAGGGAGGTTCTCCCTCTGGACGCTGAGAGTCTGGCATGAAGAATCAAGCAGACCTTCCATCTTCTCCATATATGCAATCGCTGAGAGACCCGCAGCAAACTCGACCCTCTCTATGCCGTCCTGGACATGCTCGACACGGATTATCTTGAGGCAGCCGATCTCTCCCGTGCTCCTGCAGTGCGTTCCCGCACACGCCTGGACATCCCCGGAGACCTTCACGATACGGATCATCTTTCCGGGCGGAACACCTCCCTGGTAGAGATCGAAGCCGTACTTCTGCTCCGCGGTCGTCCGGTCCTCCCATTCGATGACGATCTTCTGATTCTCGAGTATAATCCGGTTCGCCTCGATCTCGATCTTTTGGAGCTCTTCTGGAGTTATGTGTTTGAAGTGCCGGAGATCGATCCTTGAGCTTTCAAATCCTTTCTGGGCTCCGGACTGGTGGATATGCGGGCCGAGCACATGTTTTGCCGCGTGAAGGAGGACGTGAGTTGCGCTGTGATGGCGCATCATCGTCAGCCTGAAATTCTCGTCGATCACTCCCTTGACCTGAACTCCGCGTCTGATATCTCCGCCCTCGATCTCATGGAGGATCACCTCGCCGAGTTTGAAGGTGTGAACAACCTTCACCATCGCATTTTCAGAGAGGAGACGGCCGATATCTGCCGGCTGTCCTCCGCCCTCGGGATAGAAGAGAGTCTGGTCGAGGATTACGTAATTGTCGAACGCATCGATGACCATCGCATCGAATTCCGTATCGGCGACCTGCTCATAATAGAGCCTCTTCGTCGGGGGAAGACCTTCGATACGTTTTCTGAGCGCTGCATAGGGATCCTCCTTTACCCCTTCGTCGCTCTCCGAATGCATGTCGGCGACTACGGAATAGAAATCATCGGGAAGATCGACCTCGACGGACTCCTCTGCGGCAATATCACGGACTATCTCCGGGGGAATACCGTGTGAGTCGTATAATGTAATGAGCTCTTTCAGCGGAACAGGCTCTTTCTTCCCCCTGTACGAACCGGCGATCTTCCTGACTATCCTGGCGCCTCTCTCCATCGTCTGCTCGTATTTTACAACTTCATTCTCGATGATCTCGTTTATAACCGAAGGCTTCTGCTCAAAAGAGTCGGGGCCGATTATCTTCATCTGCTTGTCGATCAGTTCGTAAAGCGGGACCTCGAGGCCTATCTCGTTCATCATCCGGAGGGTTCTACGGATTACGAGACGTGCAAGGTAGCCTTCCTGCGCATTGGAAGGCACGATACAGTCGCCGAGCATATAGGCAAGACAGCGGGTGTGATCGGTGATTGCGTAGACCCTCTCAACAGGGTCCATCAGGGCCTGGAGTTTCTCGAATCCAACGCCGATCGTTTTTGCCACTTCTTTGCGCATTTTGATGAGATTCGAACCCGATATGTCCATCTGGCCTGCATATTTGGCATTCATCGCCAGTATCTTTGCAAGTTCGGAGGACTGGAGCAGATTTTCAAGGCCCGCAGAGATCATCAGGTCGTTGACCATCTCGGGGAAGACTGCATCATATATTGTAGGCGAACCTTTCGATGCCCATACGAATCTTTCAAGCCCGTAGCCCGTATCGACGATCCTGAGATCCATCGGGTAATAGGGAACGCCTTCGAGTTCGATCGGTTTTTTGCCATTCGCCATCTTGCCGAGGCTCATGAAGACGAGGGTCGCAACCTCAAGCCCGCCGATCATCACTTCGACACTCGGACCCGCATTTCCTCCGCCTATCCACGGGTGCTCCTTGTAGGTGACATCTTCAAGGTTGCCGCCGATCGATTCGATAAAAAGATCACAGAGTTCGACGGTCCGGTCCTTCCAGTATATCTCATTTTTATCGGTATTGAAAGCGTGGTGGGCCATCATCTCGAAAGTCGTCAGGTGTCTCCCCGATCTCCCGACGGAATCGAGATCGTTGAGCCTGATGCACGGCTGGGATATCGTCAGGGGATTTGCAGGCGGGGGGACAACACCGCTCGTTACAAAAGGCTGGAAGTCGGCGATGGATGCGATTGTAAGATAGATGTCGTCCCTCCATCTTGCCGCGACCGGATATCTGCTTATTCTCTGGTGACCCTGTTTTTCAAAAAAGGACAGGTATGCTTCCCTCATCTCATCCAGCGAATGAGGTTTGAACACGGGATTTCCAATGAAACTGTAAGGTGCACAGGAGGCGTCCCCGCAGACTTCCCTGTCGTCGTCTCTCGTCCAGAAAGCAGCACCGCATTTTTTACATATTTTACGTTTAAGGCCATTGGATTTAAAATATTCAAGTTGATACTCTTCTTCGAGCATAGAAAACCACGCTTAACTCCTTAATTATTCTCAAGAAATGTTATTATTACTATCTGTTTCAGTATCTCCGCCATTTTTTCCGGCAACAGACCACCGATCCTGATACCACTCATTAATTTCGTCGTAACCACCTGTTAACCTTGCGATCCTGACTGCCAGGATATGCCAGCACATTATTCCCCTGAAACAGAAATCATTGCAGGCGCAGAAATCATCGTCGACGACATAGGTATCAGAGGTACCCTCGACCACAAAAAAATCGAGGTACTTGTGGATCTTTCCGTCCTGAACTGCGTCAAGAGCCTTTCGCCCCTTCTGCGGATATTTTTTCAGGATCGACTCTATGGTTTCTTCAAGCAGTATTTCTTCGGGGGAGAAACGTCCTGGCATTGCGGTCACCATTATGGTCACGGAATTACCGATAGCCTCGGCTCATCGGGGATATAGGTCCAGCCCATTTTCCCGGCAAGCCGCTTCATGCCGGGAGACTCGAGTGCATAGTGGGTGGACTCCATCAACCCCAGTTCCGGCGGGGAGTCTATCATAATATTGTGCTTCAGTTCGGCCGAGAGAAGGGCGTCGGCACCGAGTTCGTATGCACATTCTATAAGCTCGGTATCAAAGCCGCTCCCTCCGACTACTGCAAGCCGTTCGATCTTTTCAGGGCAGTTGTAGAGCCTCAGCCCTCCGCCCAGGATTCTGGAGATCTCCGCCGGAGTCAGCGAGCAGTCGCCCACAACTCCGAGAGGCATCTTCTCTGTCGCGGACAGGCCCAGGATCTCTGCGAGGGCGTCGTTGATGCCTCCTTCTGCATGATCGAAATTCGTGTGCATCGCGTAGATATTCAGGCCTGAGGAGAGGGCTCTTCCAAGTATGAACGCATCCTTCCCTGCGATCCTGGCCAGGGGATACCAGATCGGGGGGTGATGAACCACAAGGGCGTCGGCATCACATAAAATCGCCTGCGAGACCGTGTGCCCCGTCGCATCAAGGGAGCATGCAACGGATTCGATATCCTCCTTTCCCTCCACTATCAGGCCGATCCTTCCTTCGTCGAACTCCTCCGCAAGCTCGGGAGGAGCAATCTCTTCAAGAATCGATATAAACCGGCCGGTGTTCATACAGATTATTGGGCCGCTACTCTTGAATATCTTTCTTTATTACCAATAGTAATAATAGAAGCTCTTATATATTCTCAAAAAAGAATACATTAATATGGAAAAGTCCATTGAAGAGATAAACCGGAGAATACTGGAAGGCAGTGCCCATATAGTGACGGCCGAGGAGATGCCGGGCATTGTCGACGAACTGGGGGAGGAAGGAGCATTAAAAGAAGTTGATGTCGTAACCACCGGTACATTCGGGGCAATGTGCTCTTCAGGGGCTTTCTTCAACTTCGGCCATTCCGATCCGCCGATACGGATGGAGCGGGCATGGATGAACGATGTCGAGCTATATTCCGGCATTGCGGCGGTAGACGCATACCTGGGTGCGACACAGGAGTCCGAAACGCAGGGAAGTGCGTACGGCGGAGCTCATGTCATCGAGGATCTCATATCGGGGAAGTCCGTCGAACTCCGTGCGTCTTCGAAAGGCACGGACTGCTACCCGAGAAAAACTCTCTCGACGGATCTGCTGCTCCACGATCTCAACGAAGCGATAATGTGCAACCCCAGGAACGCGTACCAGAGGTATGCGGCCGCGACGAATTCCACGGAGAATACCCTGAATACATACATGGGAACGCTCCTTCCCGAGCACGGAAACGTGAGCTACTCGGGAGCGGGACTCCTTTCGCCTCTGATCAACGATCCCAAGCTGAGAATGATCGGAAGCGGGGTTCCGATATTCCTCTGCGGAGCAAAGGGAATGATCGTCGGGCAGGGAACACAGTCCTCGCCCGGCACGCTCTTCGCAACCCTGATGACGACCGGAGATCTCAAGGAGATGTCCCCGAAATATCTGCGGGCGGCGACATTCAAAAATTACGGGGTCTCATGCTACATAGGTCTGGGTGTGCCGATCCCTGTGACCGACACCGAGATCGTGAGGAACACGGCGGTACGGGATGAGGATATTATGACAAACATCGTCGACTACGGTGTCCCGAGCAGGAACAGGCCGACAATAAAGACAGTAAGCTACGCTGAACTCAAAAGCGGTAGCGTCGAGATCAACGGCGAGGAGATCAAAACTTCGTCGCTCTCTTCGTTCAAGAAGGCACGCGAGATCGCAGGGGAGCTGAAGAGGTGGGTCTCCTCCGGCCAGATGACGATGGCGCTTCCCACAAGGCCCTCGGATGCATCACGGACGGTCAAACCGATGAAAGAGTCGAAACGGACACCACGGGTGATGGAGATCATGGAGCGCAACATTACCTGCATCTCCGAGGACGCCGATATCAAAACCGCAGCGAAGAAGCTTCTCCGGGGCGAGACTAACCATCTTCCCGTCCTGAATAGCGAGAACAAGGTCGTAGGAATCGTGACCACTTACGATGTCTCGAAGGCGATCATAAAAGAGAATGTCAACGACAACGTCTCGGTGGTTATGTCGAGGAGCGTAATCACGACGACTCCCGAAGAGGCGGTCGATATCGCGGCGATGAAACTCGAAAGGAACAACATCAGCGCCCTGCCGGTTATAGATCCCGAAGGAAAACTTCTCGGTATTCTTACCGGAACGGATCTCGGCAAACTGCTCGGAAGGAGGTGGTACAAGTGAAACTCCTTGTCAGGTTCCATAAAAGACGCGGCCAGGAACCGATTATCGCGAGGACCGTCCTCGACACAGGTGTACTGATAAACGTGGAGAGGGCATACATCGAATCCATGGACGGCGAGGTTCTGATAGATGTCCCCAACGACAAGGCGAAGCTTGTATGCGAGAGGCTGAAGGCGTTCGGGGCCGAAGTCGAGAGGCTCGAAGAATCGGTGAGGCGCAAAGAAGAGGAATGCATCGACTGCGGGGAGTGCATCAGCATCTGCCCGCAGGGAGTGTTCTCCTTCGACGAGGACTGGAACATCACGATGAAGCAGGAGAACTGTGTTCTCTGCGGAAAATGTGTTGAGTCGTGCCCGCATTCGGCACTCTCCATTCACCAGTAGGATATGCTCAGGGAACTGTTCAGGTATAAGACCACATTCGCCACGATACTTGCCGACGATGCGAAGTTCTTCGAACCGGCAAAGAAGGCGATGATAGACGCGAGACTTGAGATCGAATCCGAGATCTCGGTAAACCCTCTTTTTTTATCCAGCCTTGTTCCGGTAGAAAACGAAACCGAATCGCTACACGTGGAGAGGATGGTCGATGCCGCAAAGAAAACCGGAACGGGTCCGATGGCCGCGGTCGCCGGAACGATTGCATGGGCGGGAGTGGAGGCGATGAAAGACCGCGGAGCCGAAGCTGCGGTGATAGACAACGGCGGGGACATCGCCCTGTTCTCGGATAAGGAGATCAGGATCGGACTGTATGCGGGGAACTCTGCGATGAGCAAAAAATCGGCGTTCGTCATTCCGCCGAAAGAAAAGATCTATGGAGTGTGCACGTCCTCTGCAACGGTAGGCCCGTCGATCTCGTTCGGCATCGCCGATTCTGTCACCGTATTTTCAGCCGACGTCTCCCTTGCCGATGCATGGGCGACGATGATCTGCAATGATCTGAGATCGCCGATCTCTGAATATCCCATGAATATCGATGAGATGGGGGTAGACGGCGTATTCGCAACGTTCGGAAAAGAGAGTTCAGGGTGGGGTATTCTGCCTGAGATCAGGGCGGCGATAGTTGACACCGGCCTGATAACTTCGGGCTGAACCTACCACTCAAGGGAATCTGCATATTCTACTGCTTCGGTGTACGCTTTCCTTCCCGAGAACTTCTTCAGGATTTTCTCCCCGTCGGAAACATAGATGATCCCGTTATTATCCTCGATAATAAACCATAGTTCGAAGATATCGAAATTTTCTATAAAAACTCCTTTCTCGAGCGATGAGGCGGGCTGGAGCATCAGGCGGTCGATTACGATCTCCGAGGGGTCCATCCTGAAATAATAATAGAACACCTGAAACGCATGCAGAAAATCGGATACCAGGAGCTCATTTTTGACTTCATCGTCAAGATCGTCGATAATCGATGACAGCCTGTCATAATTGTCTTCGGCAATATCAAGTATCTGATCGGCAAGTTCGGCAAGTTCGATGCTGTCGGTCATAACTATTCTTTCTATTCTAATCCTCCCTGATTCATCCTATTTAGAATATGCAATAATAAAAATACCTGAATGATGACGGATGACCGGTCTTACCTGTGTGTTCCATCCCGAAATAATTTGAGATCTGCTTATATACCCAGACCTATATCCATCTGTTGCATCGCCGGCAACCCCCCGCCGCGGGCCGCTTGGCAGGCCCGCGGATCGGCCCCGACCTCGGAGCCTCTATACCATGATAGCCGCTTAGGGGATAGACGAGTATCCCCTGAGCGGAGAGACGCGGTAGATTCATAGTGTGTACGGAACGGAATATAAAAAAACAAATTCAACAGCTCAGGGGACCCTCGCCGGTCTCCTGAGCGTGCCGTGAGATGATTCTCTTAGGGCAAGGCTCCTGGGTAGGGGCCGTCCGGTGGCCTGGCCGCCGGTGCCGGGGTCGCCTAAAGGACCCGGATTTTATAGCAAAGCGTATCATTTATCAAATTTAAGATAGCAGTTACTCATCAGCGATGTTCCAGGTATTCCTGATACTGTCATTAGTCCTGTTTGTCCTATTCCTGATCCCCTCAAGATTCAGGAGATATTTTGCAGCGGGAGGCTGGTCTTTCCTCGGGATCTTCTTTGTCCTCTTCTCTTTCGGCCACGTGGCGGAGAACGAATTCATCTACCCGGTGGCCGCTGTGCTCTCACTCCCGTTGTTCATTATAACGATCGCAGCATCTTATTCCGGGAACAGGACGGCATTCCGGATAACGACGGTTGCGGCAGTGGCGTTCATCATTTATTCGGTAATCGCACCCAACCAGGCGATATCGGAATGGCTGATCAGGATGCAGGTGGACAACACGATCCTCGCACTCGCCATGATCGGACATCCTGCCGCCGCCCCTTCATGGGACTGCATCCTGAGCAACGGTTACGGGATTATAATCACATTTTCGTGCACACCGATCGTCGGAACTGCGGTGATGCTCGGAATGGCAACAGGTGTGGATGCAAACCTGAAACAGAAGATCTTCGCTGCCGGATTCGTGATCCTCTCGCTGGCCGCCCTCAATATAGCAAGGCTCGTATTCGTAGTCAAGGCGTACTCGGAGCAGTGGTTCCCCTATTTCACGGACTTTGCATCGGGCGGATTTCCGGGACACGAGAGCTTCTTCTGGGCGCACAATGTCATAGGCAGGATCAGCTTCACGTTCCTGGCGATAATCCTCGTCGGGTGGGGGCTGACGTATTTCATCCCGGATTTGAGGAGATTTTACCGCGAGATTCTCTATTTTTACTATAACGGATTGAAAAGGATATCCGGGTGCCGGTTAGACATGAAAGATATTTGACCCACATATCCGAACTCCCTGAACTTCCGGGGATTTTATAGAGCAATTAAGATAATTATATCCCGCTCTTCGCAAAATAAGTACTGCGTGCGTCAGGAAGATATCGACTGGAAAATATACCATATTGTCGTCGACGAAAACAGCGTTTCCGCAGACGATATTTTATCCAAAACCGGTTTTGACAGGGAAACAGTAACGGGATCGCTGAAAAGGCTCGAGTCGGGCAGTCTTATAGAATATGACGGCGAAACGGCAAGGATACTCTCTCTTCACGAGATGCTCCTCAAATGCAGTATCAAAAATGCCGCAGCAGATCCCGAGAGCCCCATAATTATTGAAAACGGCGTTATCAAAGAGAACCCGAATTACAAGAGATAAGGTGCCGAATGACAGAAAAAGTATGTGTCCTCCGTCTTGGCCACAGGCCGGAGAGGGACAGACGAGTTACAACCCATGTCGGACTTACAGCCCGTGCACTTGGTGCCGAAGGTATGTACCTGGCATCCGAAGACAAGAATATAAAACAGTCCATCGATGACGTTGCAGAAAGATGGGGAGGAAATTTCTTCGTAGAAACGGGAGTCGGATGGAAGAAATGCGTCAACGACTGGAAGGCCAACGGGGGCGTGGTTGTCCATCTTACGATGTACGGCGTTCCCATGACATCAGCCATCGAAGAGATCAAAAAACACGAAAAGGTTCTGGTGGTCGTGGGTGCAGAGAAGGTTCCGGCGGACATCTACAACATGACCGATTATAACGTCTCGGTTACCACCCAGCCGCATTCAGAGATCTCGAGCCTTGCTCTTTTTCTCGACCACCTCTCCGACGGCAAAAACCTCAATCTCGAATTTCCGGATGCAGATCTGAAGATAGATCCCTGCGAGAGAGGGAAGAGGTTCAAGTATTGAAGGGGCGTGTTCTTATCGCCGGGTTTGCAACACGGCATGTTGCCTGCTCTGCGAAAAATGCCGGATACGAGGTCCATGCGATAGATGCGTTCTGCGACCAGGACCTGCAGTGGAACACGGAATCATGCACTATCTTTGAGGATCTCGAATCGCTTCCCGGGCAGATAGAAGAGATCTGCAAAGAGATCAATCCCGATTATCTCGTGGTAACTTCGGGTGCGGAGGAGATCTCTGTCTCTAAGAAGATTTCCGGGAGCTGTAAGGATAAGGCAGGAATCTTTACGGACAAGCAGAAGATACAGGATTTTTTCCAGGAAAACTCGATCAGGGTTCCTGCGATTCTTGCCGACGGAAGCTACCCGGCTATGCTCAAGCCCTGCAAAGGAGCGGGGGGATGGAGAAATACGGTCGTAGAATCTCCCCCGGAAGAGAACAACTTCTGCGAAATGTGGCCTGAAACTCCATATATCCGGCAGGAGGTTGTGAAAGGAGTGCCATGCAGCGTATCGTGCATCGCGTCCGGCGGAATGGCGAAGGCGATCGCCGTGAATCTCCAGTATCTCAGGGGAGGAGATGGCGATAGGGCCTACGGTTTTGCAGGCGCCGCAACTCCGTTTACGAACGAAAAGGCCGGCGAACTCATGAAAGAGGCAGAAAGGATCGCCTCTTTATCAGGATGTACCGGCTCGATTGGAATCGACTTCATCCTCTCGGATGAGGGGATCTATGCAATCGAGGTCAACCCGCGTTTCCAGGCGACACTCGATATCATCGAGATGTCGACAGGATTCAACATCTTCGAAGCGCATATCAACGCCTGCAAAGGGATTCTCCCGGAATCTTCCCCGAAAGCGAAAAAAGTGGTCGCACGCAGGATCATGTTCGCGGAGCGCGACCTGATCATCAGGGACGACCTGAAGAAATTCCACCCGCATGTAGCCGATATTCCCCGGGAAAACAGCGAAATCGAGGAAGGCGGAGCGATAATCAGTGTTTACGGGGAAGGAGACACTCTTGCTGGTGCCGAATCATCACTGGATAAAACTATTAAAGAAATTGGCAGATATATAAGCAGATGGTAGCTGTAGAAGATGCACTTAAAAGCGATGCGGTAAGAGCATATCTCTTCCGCCTCGTCGGGGAAGAGGGGCTTGATTTAATCGATAAATTTCCTGTGGAGGGTGAATACAGCGACGAAGATCTTGCCGAGAGCACGGGGATCAACTTAAACAGCGTCAGGCACACTCTATACACCCTTTATGGGAAGCGCCTGGCCGAATACCGCCGTATAAAGAATTCAGAGACCGGCTGGCTCACCTATCTCTGGGTCCTGAAGTTCGAAAACCTTGATGCCACGCTCTCGGAAGAGATGGACGACATCCTCGATATTCTCAAGGCGAGAGAGGATTACGAGCTCCTCAACGACTTCTATATCTGCGGTAAATGCGGCCTGAGATATACGTTCGACGAGGCGATGGCAAGGGACTTCATATGCATCAACTGCGATGAGAAGATGGACCATTTCGACAACGATCTCCTTGCCGAAGCGCTGAAGCGCCGTGTCGACGCGATAAAGGAAAACCTGGGAAAAGCGTGAAGATATCCGATATAGATCCAATACCTCTTTTAAAAAAATCAGGCTGTCCCGACAACGTCATCGAACACTGTATTGCAGTACGGGATCTTGCGATGGTCTTCGCCCGGAATGCACCGGTGGACAAAGAGCTTGTCGAAAAGGGAGCACTTCTTCATGACATCGGACGCTGCAGGACGCATTCGATTGCCCACGGACAGGTTGGTGCGGAGATCTGCAGGGATTACGGGCTCCCGGAAGAGATTTGCCGCATCGTCGAGACCCATATAGGTGCAGGACTTACCGCCGAAGAATGCCGCAGAGAAGGGCTTAAGCCGGTCGACTGCGTACCGAAAACTCTGGAAGAGAAGATTGTCGCCCACGCGGACAACCTGATCAAGGGAACAAAAGAGATTACAATCGATGAAAGACTCGACCATTCGGCAAACCTGCCGGAGGCTGCCAGGAAAAGGATGAAGGATCTCTCGGACGAGATCGAGAAGTACAGGTAATTAGATTATTATTTTTCTGACCTGCGGAAGCGACCTGAGCTCTTCATATACGGTTGCGGGAAGGTTGGACTCAAGTATTACTACGAGTTTCGGGTCCTCGGAGAGGATGGGGTCGGTTACGAATATCTGTCTTATCGAGAGATTGTGATCGGTTATCACCTTGACTGCCGCACCGACAATTCCTTTCTGGGCGGCGTCCTTCGGGTATATCGTGATAACGGCTAGGCCGAGTGCGTCTGCAACCTGCGTCAGGTCGGGCGTCACCCGCAGGTTGAGAAATATATCCCTGATCTCCTTAAGGCTGAGTATCCTTTTTGCGGTGGCGTCGATTACTCTCCGGTCGGTTCCGATCTTCTTTGCGATATGCGTCGCAGGGATCTCGATCCCGTTGCAGACTATGCGCCCCTTCTCGTTTATTCCCAGTCCATTCTCCAAAAAATACTTGACTACCATCGTCTGAGACGGCGAATCGGCAAATTCACGGAGAATTTGAGTCCACATGAATAATCATATCCATCTTTGTATGTAAATATACATCGGTTTGAGGAAATGCAGGATACTTTAAATACCGGATCTCTTTTAAAATCAAAAACAGCCAAAATCCTGACATCAAAATCGCAAGTTATTTTATCTTGGAAGTCCTTTTTATTAAGGTCACAGGCGAGGGTTGCCAAGCCAGGTCAAAGGCGCTAGGTTGAGGGCCTAGTCACGTAGGTGTTCGAGGGTTCGAATCCCTTCCCTCGCATTGTTCTGTTTTTTTGAGTTTTTTCTTCAAAATGTCCGTGTTGACTAAAATTCATTTATGGCATTAATATAAATTTCAGAGTTTGCTAAAAAAGATCTCTCTTCCCAGCTCCTCTACAAAATAAAAAAAGGTAGCCGTCATCCCGGCCCATTATCCCGTTAGTCCCATCTTCTCATCGAGCCAGTCGAACTTGGCGGCAAAAGACTGCCCGAACGCCCCGAGCTGACAGTGTGACCCTGCACCGTACTCTTCGGAGAATATTATTAGTTCACGATCGCAGGTTAGGTGGTCGTAAAGTTCCTTTGCCTGTTCTCCGTCCGGGTCGAAATGATCTGTCGCACCGGCAGTGACCAACGTAGGGCAGCTTATATTTTCGGCGATTCCAACGAGTGAGAAATCCATCCATTTCGCCCAGAACTGTGCCGGCGAGCTCACATTGAAGACGAACATACCGTTCTCGTTCAGCCAGCGGGTTCCGGTATCGTTAGCCATGACAGCCCAGATGGCATCGTTGAACTCGACCGGGTCCGTCTGCAGCCATTCCTTCAGGTCTTCTTCCGTCATGTTCGCGGCCGCTCCCCCGCCTTCCTGCAGGTTCCGGAGGAGGTTCTGCCCGACGTCGTAAGTGCCTCCGTCGGCGATCAGCGCCGTGATCCGGGGATCATATGCGGCACCGCGGGGAGCGAGGTAGCCCCCTAGGGAAATTCCCCAGAGTGCAATCCGGTCTTCGTCGACGTCGGAACGGTTCACCGCATAGTCCACAACAGGTTCGATCACATTCTCCCAGTCGGCACGGAACGGTATGTGCCGGACCCGTATCACTTCTCCCTGGCCCGGCCCCTCGAATGTCAGGACGTTGTATCCGCGTTTTATTCCCTCCATCACATAAGGATGGAGCTCTTCCTGACAGCCGTCAAATCCGGTCTGGATGATGAGGAGCGGACGAGGTGTGCCGGAATCATCGACCATATAAAAGTACCCCGGAAGCGTCGTATTCTCGTAAGGGATTTCGACAATCTCGTAAGGAACGTCGTCGAGCGCTAGTGCATCGCGAAACGTTTCCCGGCTTAATCCCCAGGTCTCAACGATGCGGGGATCGGTTGAGTTGCCATGAAGGAAGAACTCGGCTGTGCGATAATATGTTGCGGCCCGGTAGTATGCTTCCATTGCTGTAACATTGTGCCCGGCTGCGAGGCTCTCGTCACCCGCAGTCCTGATGGCGTCCGCGGTCTTCTTCCATTCGCTGTACCAACTCTCAAAGTCTCCTTCTTCGATCCGGGAGGCAGTGGCAAGACACTCACCGATATCGGCCTCTCCCGAATACGTGGCGCCAAGTGTCCGCTGGAGCTCGAAAGCAAATTCCTGATCGTCAAATATGAGCGAAGTTGAGTCATAGGCAGATTCGTCGGCCGGAGTTACAGCAGATGAATCCTGCGATTGCTGAATCGGGCAGGTACAGCCTGCAGAAATAGAAAATACAATTGCTATCAGGACGGTGATCGTGATTATACAGGTTCTCCCGGATTTCATAGTGGACTTTGAAATGATAGAATAACAATGATGATAAGAGTTACGAAAATCCCTAAGGAAGAACTATAATCCCGGTTTTCATCGGATCAACAGGATCGGAAAGTTAATCCTGATTCAGTTTCGGACGAAATTCATTCATAACAGGTATTTGAACTACAATAATATTCGAAGACCCCTGTTTCACCAAAATTCATTTATATTATAAATCTCGAATCCAGATTATGCCCGAAAAGGAGATCGAAGGAATAGATGTCGAAGAAATAATCGATAAGATCAAGAGAGCAATCATTAGTTCAGGTGCCAAAAATATCAAAGTAAAATCCTTCGAATTGACATTGAAAACGATAATAGCTACCAGTGCGGGAGGAGAAGTCAGCTTTAAAATCCCTGTTATCGATGCCGGACTCGACCTGTCGGGAACATTGGAGAACCAGATCAACCAGGAAATATATATGAAATTCGGAGAACTACCCTCAAGAAAGGAGGAGCTGATCAGGAGGGAACCTTTCGGAGCGGTGGACATCGAAGACGATCTCTACTCAATAATTCAGTCCCTTGAAAAGGCCGTAATCATCGCATACAACGCGGAACCCAAATTCAACCTGGAAAAGGCGCATTTCAACCTTGATTTCATTATGGCGGGGGAAAGAAAGATCAATATGATAATAAAATCAGAAAAAACCATGAAATGGATGAATAACCTAAAGATCAATTTCGGGCTGGTATAACGAACCGGTCTTTTGATCTCCTAAACTTTTTTGACAAGAATTCCGTGTTTCAGGTGACCGAACCTGAACCATACCGGCAACTTTGAATTCTAAAATGCAGGCCATAACACCCGAATTTTCCATTGATCTGCCGACGGATAATCCAGGGCAGGATCGCAGGAGAAAATATTTATCAATATAGTGACACATGAACGACAATATTAAGCTATAAGAAATATAATTTCCATAATTGTATTTTTTATGAGATGTATATTTCATAATTTACAATAAAAAGGATATTTTAATTCTCAGATTTATATATTCAGTATTTGATCATATTTATTGAATATTATTATTAGAATATTATTTATTTTGATCATATTTATATATTATTATCAATAATTATTTTTTAGCGGTTTTCACTAAACATCAGCCGCTTGTTAACTGCCCGTAAAAGCGGTATATTTCACCTTGTACTATTGGAGAAAATTGAAAATCGCTGCTATTTCAACGAAAAACAAACCTTAGGTGATACTATGTCCATCGAAACTATCCAGAACGTTCTTGAAAACTATGTAAATGGAAATAAAAATGCAGAAATTGATACAAATTTACTCGGACCGGAATCGGTCCGTCTTGGAGAGATGATAAATCAGGTTATCAAAGAGAAAAATGAAAACGAGGACCAGAAAAATTTCTTTTACGACGTCGTAATGAAAATTCCTGTCCCTATAGCCATCATGGACCCGAGCCTCAATATAGTTGATGCAAATGACGATCTTGTTGAAATCTCAGGTACATCAAAAGAAAGATTCTGCAAACTGGACCTCCAGAACTTTTACAGGGAGTTCAAAATCGAACTTATGGAAGGAAACGGAGTAAAAAAAGCTCTTGAAACTAAATCCAGGGTAGAAGGAATATTTCACATGACCTTTAAAGGCGATGTGAAAATAATGGAGGCTCACACAATCCCGTTGCTCGACGAATACGGAAAAATCAGGAATTTCAACCTCGTATTCATTGACGTCACCGAATCGGCAAGGACAATAGATTACATTGAAGCCGAGGTCTCGAACGTAGCGTACGATCTCAACTGTATTGCAGAGGGGAGACTGGAGGAGCTCAGGCTCGAAGTAGGAGAAGCTGACGAATACACCGGGGAAGTCAGAAAACAGTTCCTTGAAATTACATCCAACGTCAGACTTGTCAATGAGACGCTTCACAACCTTGTAGCCGACATCCACAAACTCGTCGTTGCAGGAAATGACGGAAGACTCGAATTCAGGGCCGACAGCAGCGGATATAAAGGCGCATACACAGGCCTGATCGAAGGTACCAACGATCTCCTCAAATCGGTTGCGGTTCCTGTAAACGAAGCGATGGATATCTGCAATCATTACGCGGATGCCGATTTTACAGCGCGATTCTCCGACGACATAAAGGTAAAAGGAGATTTCCTAAAATTCAAAGAATCATTGAACAATATCGGAATCAACGTAGCCGAGACCCTCAACGTCACAAACAAGGTTACAGGCCAGGTAGCTGCCAATTCAACTGAAGTCGTCAAAGGAACGAATGAAGTCGCGAAAGCGGCTGAAGGCGTCGCCAACACGAGCCAGAAGACAGCCGACCTCACAAAGGAGCTTAATGCAAGCATCGAAAACATCAACAGCCAGATCTCAGATTTATCCGCCTCAAACGAAGAGATCGCAAGCACCTCGCAGGAAGTATTCAATGCCGCAAATCACGTCGTCGAGATAGGAAAAGAGGCTCAGAACCTCGGCAAAGATGCAAACAAAAAGATGGAAAACGTCGAAAAGATCGCAAGCGAGAGTGTAAACGAGATCCATGAGCTTACCGAAAAGATAAAAGAAGTCAGCAATGTCGTTAAGCTGATAAACGATATCACCAGCCAGATAAATCTTCTCGCACTCAATGCGGCGATCGAAGCCGCACGAGCCGGGGAGCACGGGCGAGGATTCGCGGTCGTTGCAGGGGAAGTCAAAAATCTCGCAGCGGAGGCAAGGGCCGCAACAGGTTCTATCGAGAGCGTCGTATCGGCTGTTCAGTCAAGCAGTGAAAAAACCGCTTCCGCGATTACATCGGCCAACCAGGAGATTGTAAACGGAGTAGATAGCGTAACAAAAGCAATCGAGGCCCTGAATACGATTATCACCAACGCGGGGCAGGTATCCAACGACATAGGCGAAATAACAAAAGCTATAGAAGATCAGGCCAAAATATCCAATAATGTAGTCCAATCCGTAGAAGAAGGGACTGCAAAGACAAAGGAAGTCCAAAAAGAATCCGAGGAGCTTGCTGCGCTGGCAGAAGAGGCCAGTGCATCGGTCGAGGAGATCGGAAGCGCAATACAGGAAGTAAATGCACTCATCAAGAACCTCGAAGAGGCAAACTCGAAATTCAAATATTAGAGGGAGATAATATGGCTGAAATGAAGGATGTCGTACAATTTGAAATCGGCGGGGTTCAGTACGCCCTGGATATAAATATCGCGCGTGAAATTGTTGAAATGATGCCCATAACCCCGGTACCGAGAGCGCCCGAACATATTGCAGGAATAATAAATCTCAGGGGAGAGATCACCAATATCCTGAATCTTAACTACCTTATGGGCCTTCCGCCGGGAGGGGAAGTCGACAACAGAAAAATTATAGTTCTGGTTTCCGAAGCGGCAAACGGATCGAATGTCGGCCTGATAGTCGACGATGTCCAGAGCGTCCTTCAGGTATCAGAGGACGACATAGACCAGATGGATGAAGCGATGTCCAGGGAGGCATACGTAAAAGGGATAATCAAGATAGGAAAAGAAAACAGCGAGAATAAAAATCTCGTCATATGGATTGACATTGCAAAGATACTCTCCGATACACTCAGAGAATCCGACGCTGCAGTCGCCGTATGATCGCCATATAATGCGAGAGGATTATTTATCCGGAATATATGGATGACATAAAAATACCTGCCCCATTTCTTTTTACTTTCACATCGGATTTTTGATATTCAGGAGATGAAGTCTTTTAATTCGTAACAAAGAAGATAAAGGCGGCCGGGATGCAGATTAACAATATCTGACCGGACAGGAGGGATTGATCATAATGGAAATAACATTTCTCATATGGCATTTTTGAGAAACATAAATGCCATTTTTTACAGTAAAAATGTTATTTTAATTCTTTGATTTATATAATCAATATTTGATCATATTTATTGAATATTATTATTAGAATATTATTTATTTTGATCATATTTATATATCATTATTCATAATTAATTTTTAGCGGCTTTCATTGAACATAGGCTGCTTGTTAATTATCTCCAGTGTTTGCGATATTGACAGCTAAGGCTATGGAAAAATCATGAAAACCCGCGGTGATTTCAACCAAAAGAAAAATTTCAGGTGATACCATGTCCATCGAATCAATTCAAACCGTTCTTGAAAGTTATGTAAACGGAAATAAAAATGCAAAAATCGACACAAAACTACTCGATCCCGAATCAGTTCATCTCGGGGAGATAATAAACAAGATTGTTGAAGAAAAAAATGAAAGAGAAAACCAGGCCGACTTTCTTCATGATGTCATAATGAAAATTCCGGTTTCGATGGTTCTTATGGACCCGGCCTTAAACATCATTGACGCAAACGACGATCTTGTCGAAATCTCAGGCACCTCAAAAGAAAGATTATGCAGACTGAATCTCCAGGATTTTTACAAAGAGTTTAACCTCAGGCCAATTGAAGGCGACAGTGTCAAAAAGGTCCTTGAAACCAAATCAAGAATTTCAGGGAAATTTTACATGACATTCAGGGGCGACGTAAAAACTATCGAGATCCAGGGCATCCCGCTATTAAACGAACATGGAGGAATTAAAAATATCAATGCCGTTTTCATCGACGTCACCGAATCGGCAAGGATAATAGATTACATTAAAGACGAAGTAGGACACGTTGCACACGATCTCAACTGTATCGCCGAAGGGAAGCCTGAAGAGATCAGGCTCGAGGTAGGAGAAGCAGATGAATACACCAGGGAAGTCAGGAATCAGTTCCTTGAAATAACTTCCAATGTCAAGCTTGTCAATGGAACACTTCTTGAGATCGTGACCGACATCCAAAAACTCGTTGAAGCGGGAAATGACGGGAGGCTCGAGTTCAGGGTCGACAGCAACAGGTACAAAGGTGCATACATTGAACTGATGGGAGGCACCAACGATCTCCTGAAATCCGTCGCGATCCCTGTCAACGAGGCAATGGATATCTGTAATCATTATGCAGATGCCGATTTTACAGCACGTTTCTCAGATGAGATCAATGTAAAAGGAGACTTCCTCAAATTCAAAGAGGCGCTTAACAATATCGGAATAAACGTTTCCGAGACCCTCGGCGTCACAAACAGGGTTACCGATCAGGTAGCCGTTAATTCAGGAGAAGTCGCAAAGGGAACCGACGAGGTTGCAAAAGCTGCGGAAGGTGTCGCCAATACTAGCCAGAAGACGGCAGATCTTACAAAAGAGCTCCTTGGAACTATTGAAAGCATCAGCAGCCGGATTGCAGATCTATCAGCCTCCAACGAGGAGATCGCGAGCACTTCACAGGAAGTTCTGAATGCTGCCACTCACGTTGTCGAGATCGGAAAAGAAGCACAGGATCTGGGCAAGGATGCCAATAACAAGATGGGAAATGTCGAGAAGATTGCCAGTGAAAGTGTCGGAGAAATCAATGACCTGACTGTAAAGATAAAAGAAGTCAGCAATATAGTAAAGATGATTAACGATATTGCCAGCCAGATCAATTTACTCGCCCTGAATGCGGCAATCGAAGCCGCACGCGCCGGAGAACATGGACGCGGATTTGCCGTTGTCGCGGGAGAAGTAAAGAATCTCGCCGCAGAGGCAAGGGCTGCAACGGATTCTATAGAAAATGTAGTCTCTGCCGTCCAGTCAAGCAGTGAAAAAGCAGCGTCGGCGATTACATCCGCCAACCAGGAGATCGTAAACGGAGTTGAAAGCGTAACAAAAACGATCGAGGCCCTGAATACGATTATAAGAAATGCAGGCCAGGTAACCGACGATATAGGTGAAATAACGAAAGCTATGGAAGACCAGGCAAAAATATCCAATAATGTAGTCCATTCCGTCGAAGAAGGCACTGCAAAGACAAAAGAAGTCCAAAAAGAATCCGAAGCGCTTGCGGCCCTTGCTGAAGAAGCCAGTGCATCGGTGGAAGAGATCGGAAGTGCAATACAGGAAGTAAATGCACTCATCAAAAACCTCGAAGATGCTAATTCGAAATTCAAATACTAAAGGGGTGATAACATGGTCGAAATGAAGGATGTCGTGCAGTTTGAAATAGGCGGGGTTCAGTACGCACTGGATATCAACATTGCACGCGAAATTGTTGAAATGATGCCGATAACACCGGTACCGAGAGCCCCCGAACATATCGCGGGAATAATAAATCTCAGGGGAGAGATTACCAATATCCTGAACCTCAACTACCTGATGGGTCTTCCGCCGGGAGAGGGTGTTGAGAACAGAAAAATAATTGTACTCGTGTCCGAGGCGGCAAACGGATCGAATGTCGGCCTTATCGTCGACGACGTCCAGAGTGTTCTCCAGGTATCAGACGAGGATATAGACCAGATGGATGAGTCCATGTCCAGGGAGGCATATGTAAAAGGCATAATAAAGATAGGCAAAAACAACAGCGAAAACAAAAATCTCGTCATATGGATTGACATTGCAAAGATACTCTCCGACACCCTGAACGAGGAAGATGCTGCAGTTGCCGCGTGATTATCTCATATAATCAAAAAGCCATTCAGATTTCCAACTAAATGAAACAAATTTCGATATTTAGATCCGCGGGGGATCAAAAATATCCTTACTGGGAAAGGAACAAAAGACCTTAAAAAAATATGTCGGCAGGGAATTCAAACAATTCCCCATTATAAAATACCCTTTTTACATTATTTTCATTCTGCCGTCTTTCGGTATCGCCCGGGAACTGAGCATAACTTTAATCCGCTATCCGGACCTGAGCCACTCCCACGCTTCGTCAATTCTGTCTTCTTTGAAGAATTTCATATCAATGTGCGATATAAGGGCATAGGATTTGAAAAGCCAGCTCATAAAATCGTCCCATTTTTCATCAAATACAACCGCAGCCTTATTGACTGCCGCGATCTTAGGCCAGTTGATAAAATCGTCCCACGCTGCATGGGGGGTCCAGCCTTCAAAATTCTCCATCTTAAACATTATGTTGATCCTTTCATGTTCCTCCAGGGCCTTTTCCAGGACAGGAACGAGCGTCTTCCTGTAGTCTTCATCCGTCAGTTTTCCCCTGATCAAAAACCCGGTATTTTTCCCGGAGCTCTCAGGCATTATGGATATCATAATCCGCTATTAATGCAGGCGGAATATATTATACTTTGGAGGAATCCGAAAGATTCCCGGATACGAAGACGTTAGCGTTAACTTAACATCAGGTGCCGCATACTACTTACATATGAGTGAAAGAGAAGACCGTTATGCAACGATCAGGGAGTTCCTGCAGGAAAAGTACCCTGAAGCGGTTTCGATCTCCACGATATCAAGGCAGCTGAATATGAACAGGGGGTCGGTTGCCAAATATCTCGAAGTCCTCCAGTCTCACGGCAACGTGATAATGAAACCATACGGAAAATCGAAATTATATACCATTGCCCAAAACGTGGCATTCGACGATCTCTTCGACTATATTTCCGATGCCATCGTCATTCTCGATGCGGACCTGCATATCCTGATGGTCAACAAAAGCTTCATCGAGACCTTCAATATAAGATCCGGGAAGAAGATCATAGGAAATGAATTATCCAGGATCAACCTGGCTCTCTTCGACAATCCTACGGTCCTTGAGAACATTGACAGGATACTCAATTCACGTGTCTTCATCAACGAGATGCTGCTCATCGAAAGAGGGACGGACAGGATATTTCTTACAGAATTCGTATCGACCGTAATCCCGTCCATCTCGTTTACCGGGAAACCGGGCATCATGATAAGCCTCCGCGACATCACCACATGGAAGAAGACCGAAGAGGCGCTGAAGAGCAGCGAGCAGAAGATCCGCACCCTCTTCGAAGAAGTGCCGAGCGGAATCATTCTCTTCCGGGAGGACGGGACCATCCTGAATGCAAACAGGGCGTCGCTCGACATCCTCGGCCTTACAAGATTCACAGACCTTGAAGAGTTCAAGCTCTACGACATCATGTGCTCGAGGGAGATAATCCTGAACCTGATCAGGCAGGGGGAGATCGCCGAACTGACTCTCTCATGCAACTTTGATCGGCTGAAGTCGCATACCCTAACATCGACAAAAAAATCCGGCGTCGCGTATTTCCAGATCGTCTTTGCACCTGTCACGGATAAAACAGGCAAGTCGTCCAGCGAATTCTTCATCCTCTTCCTCGACATCACCGCCAAAAAGATCGCCGAAAAGCAGCTGAAGGAGCGCTACCAGGGGATCGTAAACAACCTGCCGGGTATAGTATACCAGTTCTACGCACGCGATTCGGGAGAATGGGGAGTTTATTATGTCAACGAACGTACGCAGGAGATCTACGGGGTGCCCACCGAACCGCTGAACAACTGGTTCGACAGGTACGGGGAATGCATAGCACCGGAGGATAGAGAGCGCTGGTTTGAATCGATCCACGATGTGATAAAAAGGGTAGCACCATGGGAGTTTGAAGGAAGGTTCATCAAACCGTCCGGGGAGGAGATGTACATCCGCGGAATATCGCAGCCTGTACGCCTGAAGCACGAGACCGTATGGAACGGAATATTTTTGGACATTACCGATCGGAGGATGGCCGAGGAGGCATTGCGCATGAGTGAAGAACGACTCAGGGGTATAACCAGCAACCTGCCGGGCATAGTATACCAGTTCTATGCACGAAGTCCAAGAGAATGGGGTACCTACTATGTAGACGAACGCTCCACCGAAGTCTACGGCATACCCCCGGACCCGGTGGATACATGGATCCTGCGCTACGGTGATTACATCGCCCCCGAGGACCAGGAAAGATGGCTCAACTCGATCCAGGACGTGATAGAGACAGTCAAGAACTGGGAGTTTGAAGGAAGATTCATCAGACCGGACGGGGAGGAGATGTATATCAGGGTGTTATCGCAGCCGGTCAGTCTCAGAAACGAGACCGTATGGAACGGTATCATTCTCGATATTACGGACCGCAGGAAGGCCGAAGAGGCGTTGCGGCGGACCGAACTGAAGGAAGCCAGGTATCACTCGTTCTTCGAGAACACCTGCAACGGCGTATTGATCTACGAACCGATCGAGAACAGGGATTATATCATAAAGGACGTCAACAGGATGACCGCATCGCTCCTGCGTATGGAGAAGGAAAATCTCGTGGGAAAGAAACTGTTCGAAGAATTTCCCGATCTCCCCGACCCGTATGTACGGGATCTGCTTCATCGTGTCCTGATCACCGAGAAACCCGAGTTCGTCGCACCGCTGAAGTACAGGAACCGCGAGGAGTTCCCCTGGATCTCGCATTATGTGTTCAAGCTTCCTTCCGGTGAGATTGCATCTTTCATGATAGATGTGACCGATGTCGTGAAGGACGATGTGAAGCCTTCAAAACGGAAAGCAAAGTGAGAACAGCAATACGATAACATACACAATTTCCACAGACCATCAACTCCTTTTTTGCGCCACTGCATACCAGACCTGTATTTCACGTATGATTCCACAGCTCATTGACGAGCAATAGAATCCCTCTTCACACACCGAATATCATCTTTAATCGGATAATTTGGCGACTACAACCGGTTAAGCTGATATAATATACCTTTAATTGGTGACACCCGAAAATCCCGCCCAATGGCGAGCAATAAAAAATAGCTTTATGCCCAACCTAAAGAAATTACAGAATGTGGATAAGATTCCACGAAAACCGGAAGCAGACTAAAGCATGGGCGAGGCAGCCTGATTCACATAAAACCAGAGGTGACAGCTTACGACAGGTCCCTCATATACGTGAACACAGCTGAACACGCCGATCAATATATGATCCGAAGTGTTATTCAATATTTTGGTCGCGGTTCCGCCTTCCATGCATTACCTCTTTTCCGGAAAGGAGGTATTAAAGATGGATACAAAAATGGGTTATTTCGCATCGATTGAGCAGTACAAGCCAATGGATGCACTTGAACAGTCAGTACGTGCAGAAAAAGTCGGATTCGATTCCATCTGGGTCGACGACCACTTCCATCCCTGGTACCATGACGACGCACAGTCGGGCCAGGCATGGGCATGGATGGGTGCAACCCTCCAGGCGACCAAGAAGGTCTTTGTCTCGACATGCATCACCTGTCCTATCCTTAGGTACAACCCGGGTGTTGTTGCACAGACTTTCGCCACACTCCGCCAGATGTACCCGAAGCGTGTCGGTATTGCGGTAGGAGCCGGAGAGGCATTGAACGAAGTCCCGGTCACCGGACAGTGGCCCAGTGTTCCGGAAAGGCAGGAGATGACGGTCGAGGCAATCGAGGTCATGAGAAAACTCTGGGAGAGTGACAAACCCGTCACCTTCAAGGGCAAGTATTACACCCTTGAAAAGGCGTTCATGTACACCAAGCCCGAAGATGAAGTCCCGCTTTACTTCAGTGGAATGGGGCCCAAGGGTGCAAAACTCGCGGGTAAGTACGGTGACCACCTGATGACCGTCGCAGCCGACACCAACACTCTCAAGAACATGACGATCCCGAAGTTCGAAGAGGGCGCAAAGGAAGCGGGCAAGGACCCGAAGAAGATGGAGAAGGCCATGCTTATCTGGTACTCAGTGGATCCCGACTTCGAGAAAGCCGTAGAAGGCAACAGGTTCTGGGCCGGATGTCTCGTTCCGTCGATGTTCAAGTACCGTGTGAGCGACCCGCCGGAAGTACAGGCACATGCAAATATGGTCGGTCCCGACATGCTCAAGAAGAACTACCTTTGCGCAACCGATGCCGAAGGGCTGATCAAAGAGATCGAGAGGTTCAAAGAAGCAGGCATTACCCACTTCTGCCTCGGCAACTCGAGCCCGAACGTCAACTACGGTATCGACGTATTCAAGGAAGTAATTCCGGCGGTAAAAGACTAAATAAATCCACCTCATTCTTTTCAGCTTTAAGAACAGGAGGATAAAAATGTACCATAAAAACACCAGAGACGCGTTTGATAAAGGAGTCGTTTTCTTCTCCGATATCGAGATAGAAAGCGACAAGAAGGAATGGTACGAGCACCCGGCATGCAAAGGGGTGTTTCTCAAGGATCTCGTAACAGGCAAGGATACGGACGGCAAATTCAGCTATCACCTTGTCCGCGTACAGAAAAACTGTGAGGTTACGGATCACGACCATGAAACCCAGTGGGAGTTCAACAGGATTATCGGCGGGAAAGGAGTCTTCCTGATGGGAGACAAAGAGGTCGTTCTCGCCCCCGGGCAAACTTTCGTCACACCACCGGGAATCCATCATACTGTAAGTGCATATGACGACGAATTATCGCTTCTTGCGGTATTCGTTCCGGCACTGGCATGATTGCAGCACACAAATTCCCTCTCGCTTCATCTCAGATAAAATTCCATCAATCTTTTTTTTCTTCGGGAACCGGGGATTCCCGGTCGTCTGCCAGTTACAACAGGAACACCATATCGCCCAGAAGCAGTAAACTAACCACTTCTGTACTGGAGTATGCCACCGGCATTTTCTGTCTGAATTATTTTATGAAAAAATAGATAATGATTACAAATTACCATCGAAAATGGGGAACAATCGAAGACCATCCGGCTGCCCACCGGATTCCTGTCCGATCGATCATTCCACCGTTGTTGTAGAGAGATTTCATATGAGGCCCAAGCACTTATTTCCACTATCCGGCGAACCGGGGAAATGAAAAAAATGAAGGGCCGGAATTATTTCTGGCAACCCTGGGCCTGGCCGAAGATGTTGAAGATCTGGTCGTCACCCGTATCGTTCAGGCGCTTTCTCTCCGCAGGCTCCTCGACGAGAGCTAGCACAGGAAGGTCAAGATTGACACCGGGCTCGTAACCGAACATCTCCTGCATCTCAAGCTGGATTGCGTGCATGAAGAGAGAATTCGGGATGTCCATTGCACAACGTTCCTCGCACTGGCCGCAGTTGATGCATGAATCCGCAATATGCGAGTACCGGATCAGGTGGAACATGAAAGGAGGCGGGATCTGTCCCCTCGGCACAAGGTACGGTTTCTTGGTGCTGCACTCCTTGCAATAACAGATCGGACACGCCTCGATGCACTGGTAACACTTGATGCACTTCGAGGTCTCATCCATCAGGAATTTGAGACGCTCCGTACCTTCTCCAAGCGCACCGAACTGTTTTTCCCTGCACTTGTCCGCAAGTTTGAGCATAGCGCCTTCGACCTTATCGCGTATAGCGAGACCTTTCGGGTCTGGTGCGGATGTCGAAATTGCACCCGCCTTCTCCGCCCCGGATACGAGATTTGCACCCTTCTCGCTGCATATCTCGATGAACGTCGCTTTACCGGCTTTATCACCGATGACACCCCAGTTTCCGCACGCGATATCGCACTGCCGCGGGATCTTCGTCTTGCACCGCTGGCAGTTCGCACGCCTGCCGAACCCTTCCTCTTCGAGTTCGTCTATGGAGATACCCATCTCTCCGCCTTCGTACTCGATGATGAACTGTCCCTTGTCGATCTCTTCCTTTATGACCGAATTCGGATCGACACCGTACTTCTCAGTTATCATCCTTCTCGCGGTCATGGGACTTACAGTCCCCCCGCAGTTGAGACCGATCATTAAGAAGTTGTCGAGATTCACCTGGTTTCTCTTGGCCAGCTCATACATCGCCTTTGCGTCACAGCCCTTGAGAGTGACTGCAATCTTCATGTCGCGGCCGCCGTTGAAGTCCTCTTTGAAGATCTTCGGCAACAGCAGTGTCCCGCAGTGAAGAGAACCCGCACACTCAACAATCTTTTCAGGATCGGTAACAAGAGTGGGGACTGCATCATACAGGTCCTGCCCTTTCTTCACTGCGAGTACGGCATCGACAAGTTTGCTTTCGAGAGCGTATTTCAGCAGTGCCGTAACCGCACCGCCGCATTCCCCTCTCTTCAGAATATCCGCATCTTCGGCCCATGCATATACCATATCGCCTTTAGTTGTCATATCTCAGGCCTCCTCAATAGTTTCAATCTTCACGGCACATGCCTTGAACTCGGGGATCTTTGCAAGCGGGTCTAACGCATTGTTCGTCAGCCTGTTGGCTGCACATTCCACGAAATGGAACGGCATGAACATGACGCCCTTCTTGATGTCCTCCATCACCTTCGCGGCAACCGTGAGCTCGCCTCTCCTGGATACGACCTTGACCATCTCACCGTTCCTGACACCAAGCTCCTTTGCATCCTCCTCGTTGATCTCGACCCAGCCGGTCTTGACCTCATCGTCGAGAGCCTTCGAGCGCCGTGTCATAGAACCGGTATGATAATGCCAGATTATACGGCCGGTAGTGAAGCGGTACGGATATTCCTCGTCGGGAACCTCTGCCGGCGCTTTCCACTCTATTGCATGAAATACTCCAAGTCCGTCGGGTGTTGCAAATTTTTCCGTATGAAGAATCGGAGTCCCGGGATGATCCACTGTCGGGCATGGCCAGTGGAGTGCCTCGGGAGTTCCGATCCTTTCATAGTTCATGCCGTGGTAGGACGGAGTGAGCTCGGCGATCTCGTTGAAGACATCTTCCGGGGACGTGTACGGGAACTGGTCGGCATAGCCCATCACTGCACTGAGCTCTGAGATAATTCTCCAGTCTTCCTTCGCCTCTCCCGGCGGTTCCTGCGCCTTCCTCCAGCGCTGGACACGTCGTTCGGTATTTGTCTGGCATCCGTCCTTCTCGGCGAAGCATGTCGCGGGGAGCACGACGTGTGCGTACTCGCAGGTCTCGGTAAAGAAAATATCCTGAACCACCAGGAAATCCAGGTTCTGGATCGCTTCCTCGACGTGGTTTAAGTCAGGTTCTGAGAGCAGCGGGTTTTCTCCCATAAGGTACATCGCCTTCAGCCTGCCCGGGTCGTCATGAAGGACATTGAACATGGTCGTAATCTCAAAGCCGTTCTTCGGCTCTGCGATCCCGTCCGGAAATCCCCATGCATCTTCGAACTTCTTGCGGACAGGACCGTCGACTACTTTCTGGTATCCCGTGAATACATTCGGAAGCGCACCCATGTCGCATGAACCCTGCACGTTGTTCTGGCCACGCAGTGCATTGACACCGCCGCCGGGAATACCGATATTGCCCGTAAGCATCAGGAGATTCGCGGTGGACTTAACATTGTCGACACCGACCGTGTGCTGGGTGAGACCCATAGAATAGAGAACCGTCGCCGACTCCGCCTTGCCGAACCATTCGGCAGCGGTCCTGAGAGATTCTGCAGGAACGCCGACCAGTTCTCCGACGACCTCAGGAGTATATCTTTCGAGAAGTACGATCTTTTTGAGTTCTTCGTAATCCTTCGTTCTCTTCTCGATAAATTCCTTGTCTTCCCAGCCGTTTCTTATGATCTCCCCCATCATGCAGTTAAGGATCGCGACATCTCCGCCGCTGTAAAACTGCATATACAGATCAGACTGTCGTGCCGTCGGCGTAAACCTCGGGTCTGCATAGATGAACTTTGCTCCGGCAGCCTTCGCCTTCATAATCTGGCGCCCGATCAAAGGGTGCTGCTCGAATGTGTTGCTGCCGAGACAGAATATACACTTCGACTCGGATATATCCGGAATCGAATTCGTCATCGCCCCGGAGCCGAATGAGGCGGCAAGACCGACCACGGTGGAGGCGTGACAGAGACGAGCGCAGTGATCTATATGACGCGTTTTAAGGACACCCCTCGCAAATTTCATCAGGGCATAATTGTCCTCGTTGGAGCAGCGTGCAGACGAGAGCACCGCACACTCCTCGGGTTGGTATTTTTTAAAATTTTCCGCGATTATACTGTAGGCTTCATCCCACGTTGTCTCAACATATTTTCCGTCTTTTCTGACGAGCGGCTTCTTCAGGCGATCCTTGTGATTGATAAACTGCCATGCATATGTTCCCTTCGGACAGACCTTCCCTTCGTTGATAGGGGAGCGATAATACGGTGCTGTCCCGGTTACTTTTCCGTCCCTGACCGCCAGGTTAAACGTACAACCGGTACCGCAGTACGGACATGTTGTCTGGACATACTTGAAATCCACTAATTCACCTCTGCTGCAATTTCTAAAAATCGCTAATTAAACAAATTACATTACTATTGATTAATGTTGGGTGTGTAAAACGAGCCCCAGTCAATCAATTGTAATTTATAATTGTTATATATTAATTAAACACTGTAAACTGCATATCAGTTCGGCTGGGCAAAACTGATGCGCGGATTCGGGCAGCCATTTCCGCCCTGGTTTTCAGTGTGTTTCATATCGAAATAATTTGAGTGCATACCATCTTTTTCCGTCGTTTTGCCCTGATCTCAATAATCGTTGGTGACGATAATTTATTACAACTCGGATTCTGACCGTGAAGAATCACCCGGATCAGATACAATAAGTTTAGTTAACATATACAAAATATATGTTGTTATGATTTATCGAGTGTGGCGACACCCACCCATTTTTAATCATTTTAGTGATCAATTCTGCGCTTCACCCATTCCAAAACCTGAAATGAGCCAAACACATTAACAAATATTTATTAATTATTTCAATAAATCAAACTATATTCATTAATAATCATTACAATGATACACTCAATATTCATCAAAATAATCAGTAATTATAAATAGACACTTCCCAGATTTAAAGTTGTTAAGATGAATACACGGGATTGCCATATGTGCAGGCAACAGGACCTTACTTTGGTACAGGCCACCCATCCAAACTGTTTGTAAAAGATAGCAAAGCGGTTAGTACACCTCTTGCTATTGTTCTCCGGTTATTAAAGACAGGGCTTGGCCCAAAAGGAACCCGCGTATGGCAGTTTGTAAAAAAACGTTCATGTAAATAAATGCCGCCTGAAACTCCGATAATAAATTGAACGGCGAATTTGAAGAGGCGATAAGAAATGAAACCCTTTGATCTGATTTCCGGGAAATTAAAGGCTATGGGCCGGATGAATGTGCCCTCAAGCGAGAGGTGTTGTTATTGACTGAAAAAATTGAACTGAACCTGATTACGGGCAGGACAATCCAGCAGGGCGTATCGATGGAAGGGGGAAAAGAGAAATCCGACTACCGGGACGCCTGCGGAATCCTGGAACTCGATCCGGTTGATCTGAAGAAGCTGGGGTTGTGGGAAGGCAGCCCCGTGCGTGTTACCAGTTCATACGGCTCGGTTGTTGTAAAGGTAGTCAAAACGAAACAGGGCCCTCACCCCGGCCTCGGCTGGATCCCGATGGGGCCGTGGGCGAATCGCCTGACCGATCCGAATACTTACTCGATGGGAATGCCCACCTTCAAAGGTATCCCCGTCGTAGTCGAATCCGCACCAAACGAAAAAGTTCTGCTCTCCCTTGAGGTTATCGAGCAGGGACTCCTGGAGGATGATTAAAAATGGTAGTCAGAGTTACGGATGTAGTGTGTCCTTTCTGCGGCACATTGTGCGACGATCTCGAATGCGACATCAGTGACGACGGCAAGAAGATCCTTGAGATCTATAACGCCTGTGCGATCGGTGCCGAGAAGTTCATGCACTCCCAGTCCGATGACCGTCTTGTCCTCCCGAGGATGAGACAAGAGGACGGAACCTGGAAGAGCATCTCTTATGAAGAGGCGGTAGAGTTTACCGCACAAATGCTTACGAATGCCGTAAAACCGCTTATGTACGGCTGGAGCTCTACAAACTGCGAAGCCCAGAGCATGGGTTCCAAGGTCGGAGAGCTCTGCGGTGCCCAGATGGACAATACGGCGACGGTCTGCCACGGATCTACACTCATCGCAATCCAGGATGCCGGCGTTCCAAGCTGCACCCTCGGTGAGATCAAGAACCGTGCGGATTTCGTAATATTCTGGGGCTGCAATCCCGCCCACGCCCACCCGCGCCATATGTCACGCTATTCGATCTTTCCACGCGGGTTCTTTACCGGAAAAGGGCACAAGGGAAGGACTTTCGTAGTAGTAGACCCCCGTCATACAGATACGGCGAGTCTTACGGATTACCACCTCCCTGTAGAGCAGGGGCGGGATTACGAACTTTTAAGCGCACTACGTGTCGTTTTCCACGGTGAAGGCGACAGACTCCCTGAAGTTGTTGCAGGAATTCCGAAGGAGACCATAATCGAAGTCGGAGAAAAGATGAAGGCGGCCAGGTTCGGCTGCATATTCTTCGGCATGGGTGTGACCCAGTCGATCTCGAAGAACCATAATATCGACATGGCGATCAATGTCACCCGCGACCTCAATGAATTTTCGAAATGGTCCATTATGCCGATGCGTGGCCACTACAACGTCACGGGTTCAGGTGAGGTGTGGGGATGGCAATACGGCTATCCCTTCTGCATAGATCTTTCGAGAGGCTATGCACGCTATAATCCGGGCGAGTCCTCGTCCAACGATCTTATCGAGAGAGGCGAACTCGATGCGGTCTTCGTTCTCGGCAGCGATCCCGGCGCCCACTTCCCGTTCAGTGCCGTAAAGAAGATGAACAAACTGCCGTGCGTATGCGTAGACCCGCATATCACGCCGACTACCGTAGTCGCGGATCTCCACGTGCCTGTGGCATTTGTCGGTGTGGAGGTAGGTGGATGTGCATACCGCATGGACAGCGTTCCGATCGAGACGCACAAGGTCGTCGATCCGCCCGAGGGTGTTCTCACTGACGAAGAGTTCCTGGAAAAGGTCTACGAACGGATGAAAGAGATCAAGGGAGTGTGACCTGATGGAATACATAGTCAAAAACGGTTTCGTCGTCGATCCTGTTCTCGGGGCAGACTGCGAAAAGATGGATATTGCGGTAAGGGACGGCAAAATCGTCGATGATGCCGGCCCGAACGCAAAGGTTATCGACGCGTCCGGAATGCTCGTCATGGCCGGCGGCGTGGATATCCATTCGCACAGTGCCGGCCCGAAGGTAAATGTCGGGAGGAACTTCCGTCCAGAGGACAAGGGAAATCACCCGGAATTCACAAGGCCCCGGTCGGGCGTTAAGAAGATGGAGGCAGGTTTTTCAGTACCCACAGCATACTCGTCCGGTTACATATTTTCAAGGATGGGCTACGGCTTTGCGACCGAGGCCGCGATGCCCCCGCTCTATGCCAAGCACACCCATGAAGAGATGAGGGATACGCCGATCATCGACGAGGCGGCACTTCCTGTCTTCGGCAACAACTGGTTCGTCCTCGATTACCTGAAGAACCACGAGATCGATAATACGGCAAGCTATATCGCATGGCTCCTGCGTGTGACAAAGGGATACGGCATAAAATGTGTAAATCCCGGCGGAACAGAGGCATGGGCATGGGGAATGAACTGCATAACGCCGAAAGATCCCGTTCCTTTCTTCGATATCACGCCCGAAGAGATCATAAAAGGTCTTATCGAAGCGAACGAATACCTGAAACTTCCCCACTCGATGCATCTTCACTCGAACTCGCTCGGGGAACCGGGCAATTACCAGATTACGATAGATTCGCTGAAATGCGCAGAAGGCATAAAACCAGCAGGCGATTTCAATCGTGACCAGGTCCTTCACCATACACATCTCCAGTTCCACTGTTACGGCGGGGATTCTTACTCGTCAAAGAGTTTCGAGTCGAGGTCGAGGGAAGTAATGGACTACATCAACAGCGTAGACAACATCACGTTCGATATAGGCCAGATAACACTGGACGAGACCACGACGATGACAGCCGATGGTCCGTTCGAATACCACCTCTCGCATATGAACCACCTGAAGTGGGTCAACAAGGATGTCGAACTTGAGACAGCCGCAGGTGTAGTTCCGTTTATCTACAACCCGAATTCGTTCATCGGGGTCGCCCAGTGGGCTATCGGTCTTGAACTGGGTCTCCTTGCAAAGGACCCGATGAAGTGCTATGTTACGACGGACGCACCGAACGCCGGCCCGGTTCATCGCTACCCGCGTGTGATCAAATGGCTCATGAGCTCGAAGGCCCGCGACGATATCCTCGATGCATGCAAGTACGGCGAAAGCGTCCGCTCGCAGTGCTATATCAGTGAACTCTCGGACAGGGAGCTCACTCTTATGGATATCGCAAAGATGACGCGTGCAGGTTCTGCAAAGGCGCTCGGTCTCTCGCACATGTTCGGATCTCTTAAGCCGGGCATGGAGGGCGACGTCTCGGTCTACCCAATCAACCCGGTGGAAGATCTCGGCGACCCTGATAAGATCGAGTACGCATTCGGAAATGCGAAGTACTTCATAAAGAGCGGCGAGCTGATAATCGACAACGGCGAGTTCGTCAGCAACGGAAACAAGCGGACATTCTGGGTGAGCCACCCGATGCAGCTGACGGATCAGGTGGAACGCGACATATCCGAGCGTTTCAAGAAGTACTATACGGTCACGAGGAACAACTACGGGGTAAAGGAGCACCACTACGTCCCGAACCCGTACGTGATCGAGGTAGGAGCCTGAAAAGAGGTGATTTGTGATGAATACTGTTCAGGTAACAATGATAAAGGACCCGAAGCTCTATATCGAGGCCGAAAATATCGTTCCCGATATTTTTGCAGGCAAGACTCCCGAAGAGATCAGGGAGCTTCCGATATACGAGGGCAACCGGACCTATAAGCTCGGCGAGTATTTCGAGGTCACGGGCAAACCCGGTGAGACTGCAGCAGAGACGAAGATCGAGGTCAGGGGCGAAAGTCTCGGCCGCGTGAAATGGATCGGCAGCAGGATGACGGGCGGCGAGGTGATAATCTTCGGGGATTCGGATATGTACACCGGGGCCTTCATGGAGGGCGGAAGGATCGAGGTTAAAGGAAATGTCGGTCACTTTACCGCTCTCGGCATGAAGAACGGGGAGATGATAATCGCAGGGAATGCCGGCAATTATCTCGGTGCAGCGTACCGCGGCGACTGGCGCGGCATGATGGATGGGGTTATCCGTGTCGGTGGCAATGCAGGTTCGGATCTTGCAACTTATATGCGTGGCGGCGAGGTCGTGATCGGCGGAAATGTCGATGTCCATGTCGGCAACCACCAGGAAGGCGGCAGGATCGTCATAAAAGGGAATGCGAAGAGCAAGGTCGGCGGCCAGATGGTCCAGGGAGACATCTTCGTATTCGGAACGATTGACCTGATGATGCCCGGATTTGCATATACCGAAGATGCCGAACTTGAGGTCGACGGAGCGAAAGAGACCTTTAAGGTCTATGAAGGAGACCTCGGGGAACGCCACCCGAAGAAGAGTGGAAAGACCGTCTACGCGCACCTGTACGTAAAGGCCTGATTTGCACGAACGTTTTTGCAAATCAGATATCTGTGGGGATTGTATGAAAACAGATCTCCTGGATCTTTTTTCCCGGAACTTCCCGGGAGTTATTTTATGAAGTACATAATGCTGACCGGAAGATCGATTAAGCAGGGCGAGAGCATAGAGCAAAAACTCTCGCAAAATTACAGCCTGATTACTTCGACATGTTTCATGAATCTTCTCGACATGGTCAACCTCGAACTTGAAGACGGGGAGAACATCAGGGCGATCTCTGATTCAGGATCGGTGGTCTTTCATGTCGCCGGAGACGAGGGACTAAAGTCCGGGACGGTGTTCATCCCGTACGGACCGTACTGCAATATGCTGATCTCCGAGCTTACACATGGATCGGGGATGCCTGATTTCAAATCGTGTGAGATCGAAATCGGGCGTACAGACGAGAATGTTTTATCCGTAATCGATCTCTTGTCCGAAGCCGGGGGCAAGGAATTATGAAAACCACGGCGAATGCGACATGCCCCTTTTGCGGTTGCCTCTGCGACGACCTCTCGGTTACTATCGAAGATAATAGGATCATCTCCGTCGACAACGGCTGTGCCCTCGCCAATGCAAAGTTTCTCGATGATAAAAGGCTTCAGCACCCTGTGATCCGTGAAAACAACCGGCTGAGAGAGTCATCTTACGAGGAAGCAATAGAAATTTCAGCGGATCTGCTGAAAAATGCCGACAGACCTCTCTTCTTCGGCTGGAGCGGCACACAGGTCGAAGCACAGTGTGCCGGGGTAAATCTTTGTGAAGTCCTCGGTGGAGTTATCGACAACACGTCTTCGATATGCCACGGGCCGTCTATTCTTGCGATACAGGAGGTAGGTCACCCCGGGTGTACGCTCGGGCAGGTGAAGAACAGGGCCGACCTCGTAATTTACTGGGGCTGCAATCCCTCGGAATCGCATCCAAGACATTTAAGCAAATATACTACCTATGCGTCGGGTTTCTTCGTGAAAAATGCCCACAGGGAGAGAAAACTGATTGTGGTGGATGTGAGAAAGACAGAATCGGCGGATCTCGCGGACGAATTTGTACAGATTAATCCCGGCGGCGATTATGCCGTTTTGTCCGCACTCAGGGCGATAGTCCGGGGCAGATCGGATTTTATCCCGGAAACCGTCTCGGGAGTTCCCAAAGCACAGCTAAAAAGGATTGTCGATATCTGCAAGGAGGCAAAATTCGGGGCAATCTTCTTCGGGCTCGGGCTGACGATGTCAGAAAACAAATATAAAAACGTCCGGAATGCGATCGAACTGACACGTGAACTCTCGCGGCACACAAAATTTACGATAACACCAATGAGAGGACACTGGAACGTCTATGGTGCAAATGAAGCGTTTACATGGCTGACAGGATATCCGTATGCCGTCGATTTTGCAAGAGGAACCGCATATTATAATCCCGGCGAGACGAGTGCCGTCGATATTCTTGCAAGAAGGGAATGCGACGTCATGTTTGTCATCGGGAGCGATCCGGGTGCTCATCTCCCGCGAAAGTGCCTGGAATATATGTCGAAGATTCCCGTCATCCTGGTAGATCCGCACGTAAACTGCACATCCGTCTTCGCCGACGTCCAGATTCCCGTGGCGATTGCAGGAATAGAGACGAGCGGGACCGCCTATCGTATGGACGGAGTTCCTCTTATGACGAAAAAACTGATTGAGACGGATTTTCCTACGGATACGGAGATAATAAACAGGATCCATGAGATTGTTGTAGGCTGATGATCTCTCCATTAAGCACATCGCTGGCATCCCCTCGCCGCGGCCCCACCAGATAATTTTTTCAGCGTTTTTATTATTCCCACTGCAATTTGAGAAATCGGCAGATAATAAAATATCTAAAGATTTCACTTAGGCAACCCCGGCACCGGCGGTCAGGCCGCCGGACGGCCCCTGCCCAGGGGCCTTGCCCGAAGATAATTTTCTCACGGCACGCCCGGGGACCGGCAAGGGTCCCCGGGCTGTTGAATTTAGTTTTTGTATAGTGTTACCGCGTCCCGCCACGCAGGGGATACTCGGCTATCCCCGGAGTGGCTTATCACAGGGAGAGGCCCCGAGGCCGGGGCCGGTCCGCGGGGCTGCTGTGCGGCCCGCGGCGAGGGGTTGCCTGAGTAAATTATGAAATAAAAAAATCAAACATATCTCATAACGCCCGTATTTTCCGTGATATAACCCCCGATCCCTGCAAGAATATCCTTAAAGGCCTGGGAGCGGATGGCGTCGCAGACGATCTTCGCCCTCTCGTCTTCGAGAGTTTCGGCATACATCGCAAGTTCGTACTTCTCGGTCGCGACCGGCACGAACTTCAGGCCGTGTATGTTTGCGGCGCTCAGAGTGCACATCCCCGCCTCGGCATCGCCGTTCTTTATCGCGAGCGCTACATCGAGATGGGTGCTCATCTCGCGTTCGTATCCGCTGATCTTCGAGCTGTCCATTCCCTTTTGCCCGAGCATGTAGTCGAGGAGCACCCTTGTTCCCGATCCCCTCTGGCGGTTGACATACGTATGCTCTTCGAGCTCCTCGAACCTAATCCCGTCTTTCGAGGCGATCCCCTGCTGCCTGTCGGCTACGCAGATGAGGGCCAGATCCTCGCCCGGCAGGTATTTCCTCAGGTATTGCGTGTTGTAGTCGCCGTCGGGGGAGAGAAGATGGGTCGGTGCCGCGTGGCACATGCGCCTCTTAAGCGCAAGAATTCCTCCCATGCTTCCGACATGGCAGGAGTACACGTTTGTCCCTTTTACTGCCGCCATATCGGCAACGTAATCCAGACAGGGGTCGTGGCTTCCGGTGATCAGGAATGCACTGTCGATCAGGTGTTTATCGGCAAGAAGAGTGATCTCCGATCTTTCGCCTGTTTCGATTCC
>NZ_KN360942.1:92711-107106 GCF_000784355.1 Methanolacinia paynteri
AAGGAATCTTCATATACGCGTTCGCCCGGACGGCACTCATCTGGACGCCGGCTCCCCTCGACTGGGGAACCCCGACGTACCTCCCGTCGATATCCGCAGCCGAGAGAAGGACGAACTCTTCAGTCCCGGACGGGGAAGGTAATGCCTGTGCAATTTCGGCATTCAGCGTTACTGCCTCCGGGGGGTGCAGGCCGTAACATCCGAGAAGCGGCCACACCAGTTCCCTCATTATAGTCCACGAGGCAAGAGGGTAGCCGGGGAGGCCGATTACCGGTTTATCGTCGATCTTTCCGATGATTGCAGGTTTTGCCGGTTTGATCGATATCCCGTGAACGAGAACTTCGCCGAGTTTCGAGATCACCTGTGCGGTAAAGTCCTTTGTTCCGGCGGAGGAGCCTGCCGATACCAGGAGGAAGTCGTTTTCACGGATTCCGGTTTCAATGGCATCCATTATATTATCGCTGTCGTCCCTGACGATCCCATACCTCTTACAATCGGCACCTGCCTCCCGGAGCATCGCCGCCGCCATATGCGAGTTGCTCTCTATTGCGCATCCTGCCTTCAGCGGTTCGCCGCACCCGGTCAGTTCAGATCCCGTAGGAATTATTCCCGCCCTTACGTCGATAGTGTCTATCTCTTCAAGGCCATAGGCGACAAGTGCCCCGATGTCTGCCGGCCTGATCCTGTGAAGCGAAGGAAGTATCATCTCGTACTCACCGATATCCTCACCGGCAGGCCGGATGTTCTGCCACTTTGCGGCGGCTTTGCGTATTATATATCCCTCTTTTTCCTCTCTCACATCCTCGATCATGATTACCGCATCATAACCGGGGGGAACGATATTTCCGGTGTTAATCCGCACCGAATCGGTGATCTTTACTGGTCTCTGCTCCGATGCACCCCGGGTGTCCGCAGTCTTTACGGCTATGCCATCCATTGCGCTGAGATGCGTCATCGGGATCGAGTACCTGGAAAATATCGGTCCGGCGGTGACTCTGCCAAGAGAACTGGTAACCGGAACTATTTTTGTCCGGGGTTTGAGTTCGAACTCTTCCCTGATTATCTTCCTTGCATCTTCGAGGGACGTCAGGTCGAGATATCTTTTTACCATACTATCACTTCCACGGTCTCGCCTTCTTCGAGGCCTTCCAGACTTTCCGGGACAATAACTATTCCGAAACTGTTTTTCAGGGTGTTGATGAGGCTGGACTTTCCGAACAATGGTATCGCCTGGTCCTCGTTCAGGATCACACGGACATAATCCTCTCTTCCTATTGAGGATGGTATGTTCTCGGAAAGCCGGGCAGTTTTTATCATTCGCATGGGTATGGTCCCCTGCATTCCCCATAACATATCATCGACGAGGGCCATGAGAATGATAAAAGCAGAAGAGGGATGGCCCGGAAGGCCGATCACCGGTTTGCCGCATATGGTGCCGATAATTGTGGGTTTTCCAAGTGCGATTGCGATTCCGTGGACTATTACCTCACCGAGTTCGTTTATAACCGATACCGTGAGATCGTTTTCGTCCTTCGAACTTCCGCCCGATATAAGTATGGCGTCACATTCCTCCGAAGCCTGTTTTACGGTCTCCAAAAGGATCTTCCTGTCATCCCTGACGATCCCGTATTTCCGGGGTATACAGTTGGATTTTATAAGGAACGATTCGCAAAGCGAGGAGTTTATATCACGAATCTGTGCAGCTCCCGGTATAACGGATACCGGAACGAGTTCGTTTCCCGTTGAGATTATACCGACTACAGGCCGCCTTGAGGCCTGAATATTCTCAATACCGAGTGCGGCAAGAACCCCGCAGTCCTGGGGCCGTAAAACTGTACCTGCACATAGTGCAGTCTCGCCTTCCCTGAAGTCCTCCCCTTTCAGGACGATATTTTCCCCGTTGGCAAGGGGTTTTTGGACGAGGACCTCGTCTCCGAGAAACTCGCAGTACTCGACCATTGCAACTGCATCGCAGTTCTCCGGAATGGCGGCCCCGGTGGGAACATACATACATTCTCCGTGAAATAGCGGGGAACACGGGGGCTGTCCCATCTCGATCCTCCCCTTATATTCCATTATTGCCGGGATCGATTCGCCTGCACCTGTGGTGTCGTCAGAAAGTAATGCATAACCGTCTACCGTGGATTTTGAAAAGCCGGGGACGTTTATACCGGAGACGACGTCTTCATAAAGAACCCTCCCTACACTCTCTTCGAGGGAGACGGTTTCTCCTCCGGTGTCCGGAGTTATCTCCTTTAATATCCGTTTTACATCCCTTACGGCCCGGATCTCCATGAATTTTTTCACCATACTTGCATATCCGCCTGTTAAAGACCGTTCACCGGTTCTTTCAGGTTCATGAAGTTCTTCGGGGAATTCAAAGACCGGTCTGATGACTTTAACGCTGTTAATTAATCAATATGTCTTAATTCGGATAACAATATAACTATTTAAACTGAATTTAGATTATCCGAATCCACACAAAGATCATTTTCCCATCCCGGCAAATACCTTTTGACTTTAATTTCTTCTATATTGTACGTTCAGATATTACGTACAGATCTCACTCAGGCAAGGATTCCCGGGCTGTTGAATTTGGTTCGCTATGAAAATCAAGATCCGGGCCTTTTAGATTCCCCTTGCTCTGATCACAATAAAATTTTTGGCTCTTTGCTGTCTCATGTCTTTCTCCAGCGACCCCGGCACCACCGGCCAGAGGCCGGTGGACGGCCCCTCCCATGGGCCTTGCCTTAAGATAGTTCTCTCATTCCACGCTCAGGGGACCGACGAGGGTCCCCTAAGCTGTTGAAATAAGATTGATTTGGGATGTCCTTTTCAGTACACGCTATAGATTTACCGCGTCCCGCCACTCAGGGGATACTCGCCTATCCCCGGAGTGGCCTATCACAACAATAGAGAGGCCCCGGGGTCGGGGCCGATCCGCGAGCCTGCTGTGCGGCTCGCGGCGAGGGGTTGCCAAAAATAGTGAAACTTGCCTTTAGGCCCACAAAGATTAGCGAAGAGCCTGGATTATTATGGCCATTAATCCAACGGCAGTATTGATGAATCTGTACGTCTTAATAAAGACCCTTCAGTTTGTGCGGATCGAAACCCATAGCAACTAATGCCTCGTCGCCTGACATGGGAGCACCACCCTTATTGATGACCTTAATACCGAGATTCATAATAGAAAAGGGAAGATTCAGTCCGAACATATCCACACATCGTTCTTCATGATATTGCATATTAACGTAGTTTCTGACAGTGCCCCTGTCGACGACGACATTCATCTTTTTCAGGACGCCGGAGACCCGGTTGAAAGGCATCGAACTGCCAAGGCTTACGCAGAGGTCCACAACAGGTATGCCCATTCTTGTCCCGGGATAGAATGGTTCGTAGGCATATGATAGCCTGCCGCACTCATGGCAGAAAAATCTCTTGACAGCTACATCGATATAGTAAGGTTTTCCTTCGGACAGGACACAGGCGAAATGCTTCTTTTTAAAATCGTACCCGCGAATCTTACCCCTGCAATAAGGACACTTGTCAAGATTTTCAAATCTTATTCCCTCCATTCCCCATAGTGCTGCATTAACAATTTCTGAAACTACCGGTGAAATCGAAGGGTCTCCTCTCATATTTACCATCTATATATTTGATCTTCCGACCCGGGTTCCTTCCCTGCCATGATTATTCTGAACCATATATCAGATTAAACCTTTTATGTTTACCTGAATATATTCTCAAAACTCATTTTATAATCTTTAGGTTGAGTCATTCCGGCCTTTTAATGAGACGGTCGTATGATCTCTGGATATAATAGCACATGAAGAACAATGCGGGAATGACGAGGAAAATCAAAGCGGCGTTCTGATATGCCCCGGATAATCCCGCCCCAGTTATGAATATGTTCGTGACGGAAAATACCGGCATGTGAAAAAGATAGATACAGTACGATGCGTATGCAAGAGCATTGATGACCGGGATTGCGAATTTCTTATGATCCCTGAATGGCCGCTCGATAAAACGAAACCTGCGGCTGCCCGCGGACGCGACAACTCCGATAATGAAGATGAAGTAATACATGAAGAACCTGTAATCGATGATGTTCAGGGCCGCATGAATTATGAGGAGTGCGATAAAAATACCGGCCGCGACCAGGATTCTTTTTTTGATCGTTCCCCTGTTGTCCGAAAAAAGTGGATAGATGGCGTACATTATAATGATGAAACCGATGAACCAGAGGGTAAAGATGGGTTCCAGGAATGCAGGTGACAGTATAACCTGGAGGCAGAGTATGTTGGCGATCCATCCTGCGATATCGTAGTGAACCGGGGGGAAGAGCCCGAACACCTGGAAGCAGATGAAAAATACGAAGAGTGCGACAAGGTAGAGAGGGTAGATCCTCAATATCCTTTTCCTGTAGAAATGAAAGATCTCCCCGCGGCCTTCAAGCGTCCTGTTGTTCTCGTGGATGGCGTATCCCGATGCAAACATGAAACAGGCGAGCCCGAGAAATTTGAGTCCTTCGATGAGGAAAAAATTAGGAATGACAATCGCGGCGAGAAAGTTCTGCATATGAACGAATATGACGACAAGTATTCCGAAGGCCTTTATGATATCAAGGAAGAGGAGCCTTTCCATTTATTACCACGATAATATATTCTTACAGAGATATCACCTTTAATTTTTTGGGTGTTTTTCGGGAGATTTCAGGGTGACAGAAGGTCGCCCGGGGAATCGATTGGGGCGACAGCCCGACCTGGACGCTACCCATCAGGGTAGCCCCAACCGGGAAGAGGAGCCGGGGGGATGCTTGCCCATCCCGGAGGTGATTAATCGCGATAGAGGGGGAGGGTCATAGGGAGGGGGGCCATCCTCCTCCCTTATTCACATCACATTTGAGGGCATAAGCCCCTTCAGGGGCAGCCCTGTGCTTAATTCGCTACGCGAATTTTCGCAAATGATGATAGCCCGGTCTGGACGCTACCCATCCGGGTAGCCTCGACCGGGAGAGAAACCAAAATATCAAAGGAAAACTGGAATAGGAGGGAGGATATCCCATGCCAGTAAAAAAATCGGGGAAACCATCCCGGTTATCCTGGTAAACCCTTCGGCTTTAATCTGTCCATGACAGAGATCACAGCTGGCATCACCACTATTGCACCCACAAGTGAGAAGCCGACTGTAATCACTGTCACAAGTCCGAAGTTCTGGATTATCGGCGATGTCGAAAGCAGAAGGGCTGAAAATCCGAAAACGGTAGTAAGGCCGGAAACGGTTATTGCAGTACCTATCTTCTGGATTGCGGTCTGTATTGCAGAATAAAGATCATTTCCTTTATCTCTCTCTTCTTCATATCTCTCCAGAATGAGAATCGTATACTCGGAAGCGATTCCTATTGTCATCGCCCCGAGAGTGGCAGTCAAAAGCGAGTAGCTCAGTCCAAGGGAGTACATGATGAGGCCGTTCCACCCGACAATCATTATAATCGGAATGACCGGGGATATAGCTGTGAATCTCCGGTATACTACAAGCAGGAACAAAGATATAAGAATCAGACCAAGATAGGTCATCGGATTTTTGGTATCGCTAATCCCGTTTATGAGATCCACAAACATCACATACTTACCCGTATATGTTATATCCATTCCGGGGTGCAGGACATACCAGTTAAGATCGTCCTCCATATCGGATATCAGCTCCTGGGTTTCAGGAATTGTCAGATCTTCCAGTGAAAATTCGATAACAGCCTCTGTGTTTCCGTTTACGTAACTGTCGACTATACTCCCGGGAAGACTATCCCAGATCTTTTCAAGAGTCTTTTTATCTTCCGGAAGAACTCCACCGTTGTATTGTTTGATGTATGTCACAATACTTTGCATACCGGTTAGCTCAGGATGTTTGGAGATAGCGTATTCTCCGAAATTATCCATGTATTTTAGAGTGTGGTAATCTTTAACCGAGTCCGCTTTTACATACGCAGTAATAGTGTTTGTGGACCCCATCACACTTGTGAGCTTATTCATCGAGACCATTGCAGGCATGTCCTGATCGACCATCATGTCCTCGTCGGTATCGATTATAACTTTTGAATCGAATTGCATTCCGATTATTGCGACCATTATTAGAACAAGCAGAACGGGTACAGGGTTTTTCGCGATTTTTAACGCAAACTTCCCGAGCAGGTCGTCATATTTATCCATAAAAGAGCCTTTCGTGCCTGGCTTTACATCCGGAGGCACGTCACATCCCTTCCAGTCAAGCTGACAGGATTCAGCCTGATCAAGAGGGTTTAATCCGCCTGTTTTGGGTGTGTATTTTACAATTTTTGCAAATACAGGTACAATTATCATTGCACAGAGATAACAGCAGACGATTCCGACAATACAGATCGTCCCGAAATCGGATATCATCGGAGACGGTGCAAGTAGTGACAGAGCAACGAATCCAAGAGCAGTTGCAATCATCGCTTTAAGTATGGCAGGTCCGGAACTTGTGATTGTGGTCCAGATGGCTTCCTGAATTGAAGAATTCCGGACTTCCTCGTCAAACCTCGACTGAAACTGTATAGCATAGTCTATACCTATGCCTATAAGAATCGGGAATGCGGCGACAACGGCCATGCTTACCTGTATCCCGGTCAGTCCCATAACTCCGAAAGTCAGAATAATTCCGCAAAATACTGTCAGAACAGGAAGCATCCTGTACCTGACATGTCCGAACATGAGTACCATGGCAACGACCATAAGGAGCAGCGCCAAAGATATGAGATTCGTCATATTTTTCTGGATATCCTCTTTCATCTCTACGGCGAATGCCAGGGTTCCGGTTTCTGTTACAGAGATCCCCGGAGGAGGAGAAGACTGAATGATAGCCGAATGAACATTTTTAACAATATTTTCTTCCGAACCCTCCGGATAACCTGTCTCAAGCGGGATTGATACGAGCGTCATCATCTTTGAAGGAAGAAGGGTATCAAGGTAGTCACCGCTGTTTTCAGAGAGATAATCAAGATAATTATTTATTTCCGCCTGGGACTGAGGGATCTCTCCGCCGCTGGCCCCTTTGATAAGGTCGGGCAGGCCCGCAACGCTGCGGATATACCTTTCGTCGGATATGTCCTTTTCAAGCTCTTCAATATAATTAAGCACGTCAGGGGTTGTTACATCGTCTCCTTCGATAATCAGTATTATTGAGTCTGCTCCGAATATCTCCTCATAATGAACGAGGAGCGATCCCACGGGCCTGTCGGTAAAAAGATAGGTCTCCGTACCTGTTTCAATTGAAGTCATCGAAGCGCCGTAGAGTGCGACAATCAGAATAGCAGTAACAATTCCTGCGACAACAAAAGTATGTTTGTTGATAATATCAGCTACTATTTCATATGGTGATTTCAAACAGACTAACCTCCTTATAAAATCTATATCGTGAGATTGCGAGAGAATTTTGTGAAAATGTCAATATGATTCAGCTTAGCGTCGGATAAGCAATCTATGTTCAGCATCAATCCCAATCTCCAAGGTTAACAATAAATTATACCTTTTCATTCCCAAAAACAAAATGCAACTTTAGGAGTTGCATCGATGAAAGACGATTCACAGGCTGAATGATTGCTTCCCGGGTGAAGAAAAATAAGGAATAAAAGTTAAGAATGCAGTATGACTGAAGAAGAACCGTTGAATATCCTCGTTATTATGGGAAGCCCGCGGAAGGGGAATACCTATCGTGCATGCGAAGAGCTCCGGGAAAAGATGCAAAAGTACCGTGCGGTTGATTTCGAATATCTCTGGCTTAAGGATGCGGATCTTCAGCCGTGCAGGGGATGTCTTTCATGCTTTTCAAAGGGCGAGGAAAAATGTCCGATCCATGACGAAGCTTTGGTAATACGGGATAGACTGATGGGAGCCGATGCCGTGATCTTCGCCTCTCCGGTGTACGGCCTGAACGTAACAGGGCTTATGAAAAACTTTGTCGACAGGTTCAGCTACTTCTTTCACAGGCCGCGATTCTTCGATAAAAAGGCATTTCTGCTTACCACCACCGGCTTTCTGGGTCACAAGGATGTCCTGAAGTACATGGAGATGTTTACGGGGATCTGGGGATTTGACGTGGCTGGAAGAGCGGCCGTTATAACCGAAGGAGACGATCACGAGGTCCTGAAAAAGAAGAGCGACGCCATACTGGAAAAGGCCGCAAAGAAATTCTCTTCCTCATTGAGCAGCAATAAGAGAAAAAGACCGGGACTCATGAATGTCATTATCTTCCACGGGCAGAAGGGTGCAATGTCGCAGGTCATGGACGAATCGCCATATGACTACCAGTACTGGAAAGAGAAAGGATGGCTTTCTCCCGGGACGCATTACTTTACGGACGTTTCTGTTAATCCGGTCTATGTGATGATCGGGATTATTGTCGAGAAGATTGCCAGAAAAAAGATGAAGACAAATTAAAAGAAAAGACCGAATTCTAAATTTTGAAATATCGAGGACAACAATATTTACGACAAATATTTCAGGGAGTAACATGGATTCATTTGCTTCAGGATTTGCCGGTGTGGATGCGACGGGAGATGCTAATTCATTTGTGAATTATCTCGATCTGATCCATTCGATGCCTTTTTTTAAGGATTGCAAACAACGCAGCTACAAGGCACTGGAGGTCAGCCAGGGTTCCGCGATCCTTGAGATCGGCTGCGGGAACGGCGTGGATGCAACAGCACTTGCAGTCATGGCAGGAGAACACGGGCGTGTCATAGGTATCGCGATGTAAGCCGGACCATGCTTGCCTCTGCGCAGGCAAAGTACACCGGGGGAAGTTCCCGGCCAGGTTATGTGCTGTCCGATGCATCGCATCTTGCATTTGCAGACAACTCTTTTGATGCCGTACGTACGGATCGCGTGCTCCAGCATACACAGGATATCTTTGCAGTACTACATGAGATGGCAAGGGTGACCCGCCCTGCCGGAAAAATCGTGGTATTCGAACCTGACTGGGAGACCTTTGTTATCTGGCCCGGAGATCGGGAGGTTACACGGAAGGTCCTGAACTTCTGGTGCGATCATATCCCTAACGGGTGGGCAGGAAGATCTGTTGCGGCAGCATTCGCCGAAGCCGGTCTTGAAAATATTACTGTTACGCCATTATGCCTTGTAATAACCAGCCTGCCGCTTGCCCGCAGGGTCTTCGATCTTGAGACGACACTCTCTCTCGCGGTTAAGGCCGGTGTCCTGGATTCAACGGAAGCGGAGTCCTGGGCCGAAAGACAGGCACAGGCCGGAGATGCAGGCATGTTCTTCAGTTCGCTGACATTTTACCTTGTCACAGGGACAAAAAAGAGCTGAATAGGGATTGCTCTTTCCGGATTCACATTTTTCAACTGATCTCCGGGTCAATCAGGTTGATCTTTTTTGCCGTTGAAAACATACATCGTGACGCTGTAAAAATAATTACCTTCCGAGATCGTTTCTTCAAGATCTTTTTGGAATGAAGCGAGGTCTTCTTCACTGATCAATCCTTCTTCCGCCATTGTCTCGAAATCTTTAATCCTGTCGTACCCGTACAATCCCGGAGTATAATTTTCGTTGATGAGAACGAGAGGAATCACTTCGCCGGAAAAATCTTCATGATTCCTGAAAAGTCCCGTCATCCTCCTTCCCATCCAGCCGTCGCTCACGCTCATCCATCCCTGGGTCCAGTCGCTGAAGGCGGCAACCATCTTCCGGATGAGAGGTTTGTCTGTACCGTTGATGACCTGTGTATCCCAGTCGATGTGACTGAAGATTACCTGACCGCCGGGCTTTAAAACCCGGGATACTTCCGAAAGGAGAGCATCTTTATCCCTGATGCATTCAAGGAGGTTGCAGGACCAGACGACATCAAAACTTTTGTCTTCAAAAGGCAGACCGGATTCTATGTCTTTATGGATGAATGCAAACCGGGGATCGTTTTGTGTTTTTTCCCGTGCTTTTTCAATCGGTTTAAAGGCAGAATCTATTCCGGTCAGTTTTACATCCGCACCGCATCTCTGCCCCAGGCTGAAAAGATCGTTTCCGTAACCACACCCGAGATCGAGGATCGATGATGCATGATCCAGGCTGACAAGTGAATACATCTGTTCCCTTATTTTTTTGACATCCGGGCCCTGTACTATTTTCGGCATTTTTTCTACCTTTCTTTAATCTTTGGCTTTTTGTTTATTATAGCATAATTCTAAAACGATTCGAAAAAATTTGAGAAGTTGATAAAGGGGAAACATTCAGTGGCAACCCTTGCGCTAGTTCGCTTCGCTTTCGCTCCGCGAACACGCCCTGACCTCAGGGCTTTGCGCTTGTGATAATGCTGCCCTTTCGGGCAGCCTTCAGGTGAATATTAGGATCTCGAAGAAATTATGCTACAAAGTACAAAGGAGCCGAAGGGATGCCTGTCCATCCCGGAGGCGACCTATCGCGACGAGGGGGAGGGGCACAGGGAGGGGGAAACGTCCCCCTCCCTCGATAAACGCATAAACAACCCCCCTGAAATAAGCCCGATTTGAGGTTATTTCCCCGATTAAACGGCCTTGGATCACCCCTAAAAAATCAACCGCTTTATTATGCTTTATTTCCTCAAAAAACGAAGAATCAAAGAGATATAACGGCCCTGTATTCGACGATTTTTTCAGGACGATATTTACCCTTTACGAAGGTGAGATCGTCGCTCTCCGTGCTTCTGTGTGGATTGAAAAAACTATGATTTGGGCTTAGATTTGCAGTATTTAAGTTTTACTTTATTGGAACGCCTGCACATCTAAATTAAAATTTTCGAGATTTTTAAGTTCTAAAAATAAACAATTTAAAGTTAAAGAAAATTTGACATACCATCGTTTATGAACACATATAAAATCTGAGAGAGAAAAGAATTATTCCTGGATAAAGGAATTGTTTATTCAAATCCTTTTTTAATATGTGAGATGATTTTAATTTATGCTCATTGACTTCAGTATAGAGCTTTTAGCTATTATTATTTCTATCAGTGGACTTATTCTTACAATAGTTATTGCGTATTTTCAAAGCCGAAAAGAAATAATGGAAAGATTACATAAGGCTGAAATTGAATTGGAAAAAAAACATAGAGAAATAGAGAGTAGATCTACAGATTTAATTTATAAGTTAAATAAGGAAAATAGCGAAGAATTACACATAATTAAAATAAATATCACGGAATTGAAAAAAGACCATGATATGATATTACCTTTAGTTAATGTTGCAAAAAAAGCTGGTGAAAAAAGTTCTGATGAAGTCTATAAGGAGGATAAACAATGACATTAACAAAAAACCAGTTAAAAAGAATGGAATACCTTATAGGGAAAAAAAGAGCAAATGGCTATCTTGATATAACAGAAGAAAATGAATTAAGAAGCTTAATCTCAAAAGAAAATCCAAATGCTCAAAATGCAAATATTGATGATCTTGTAGCTCTTGGTTTAATAATTGTAGGGGCTTATCTACTGTATAAAATATTTGAAAAATAATTTTTAAGCCTTAAAATTATTAATATTGCAAAATTAAATAAAAATTTATTTCCAAAACTCCCCCCACCCTTTTAAATCCCCAAAAGCACAAAAGTACCTCATCAACAAACAGGAGAAAATCCCATGATGCAATACATAATACTTGGAATAATAATCGTTGTAATAATCGTGCTGGTGCTCTGGTTCGTCAGCATTTACAACAAATTCTTCAGCCTCAAAAATTCGTCCGAGGCAACACTCGGCCAGATAAAAGTCGCGATGAAGAAGCGCCTCGACATGATCGACCAGCTGCTCGGTTCTGTAAAAAGCTATGCAAAATTCGAGAAGGAAACGCTCGAAGGCGTAACAAAGATGCGCAGCAGCGTCGGCAGTGCAGGAGTCGGCGACCTGAACAAGATCGAAGCTGAATCCAGGTCGGTCCTCGGCAGGCTCTTCGCGGTGATGGAGAACTATCCCGACTTAAAGACCTCGCAGACCGTCAAAACCCTGATGGATTCGATAAAGGATATCGAGGACGAGATCGCCCGCCAGCGCTACACCTACAACAACATCTCGCAGCAGTTCAACACAATGCTTGAGACAATCCCATCGAACATCATCGGAAACATGGTCCACTTAAAGAAGCTCGACTACCTCGAGTTCGAAGACGAAAACCTCGAAAAGGCCCCGAAGATAGAATTCTGAGAGCATGGAAGAAAAAACCCAGATTGCAGCAGTCTTTATCGTAACGCTCATAATCGGGATCATCGCCGTTTTCGGCCCGGGACTCGTCGGATCGGATCTCACCGGGTTCACCGACGATCTTGTCGCCGACTCCTACGAGGTCACATGGTACGAGAACGGAACCCTCACCGAACGCTACGTATACGATGTCAGGAATTCCGGGGAGTACAGGATGCTCTACCGTGTCTGGTCGGCCTCCCTCTACTCTGCCGAAAACTCGCAGAACATCCCCGTATATTCCCGCATCGAGCTCACCGGGATGACAGTTCCCGAAGGGACGGCAGGATACATCAAGACCAAAAACGGCGAAGTCTACCTGTTCAACTCGGAAAGCAGCCAGGTCGAATCCTTTGTCAGCCAGAAGGCATATACAAACGAAGCGGGAATCGTAGATACCGGGTACTTCAGCTCCGGGCAGTACACCGTCGAATTCACATACGTAATCTATCCGCCCATCGAATACGATGAAGAAGCCGCTCACATCAACCTGATGTTCGCAAGCGAGCACATCCCGTATAAGAACGTAAAGATCGTCCTCGACTCGGACCTGATAACCGACACCTTCACCCACCCACCCGGATACGAGACTACGGAGGAGGACGGAAAGGTAATCATAACCGGAAGCTCACCCGAAGACGAGCTGATCGAAGTCGAGATGCTGCTCAAGCCCGAAGCCGCGGACATAATCCCCGGCGACAAAGAGTACGTTCCCGGAGTTATCAAAGAGACCGAATCGGCGAACAACAGCTATTACCTCGGGTTCACAGTTGCTGACGTCACAGGAATAATCGCGAAGATAATCATAATCCTGACACCGTTCCTCCTCCTGCTCCTGTATTTCAGGGTGGGAAAAGAGAACAATTACACGGTGCCCGAATATCTCAGCACAATCCCCAATCCCAAACTCAGGCCGTGGGAGGTAAACCTGCTCTTTAAAGGCGACGCATTCGAATCCGACCAGGACGCCTTTTATGCGACCCTCCTCAGCCTCCACAAGCAGAAGAAGATCAGGATCACAGAAAAAGACGACAAGAAAGGAATCGTGATCGAAGTCCTTGATACAACCGTCGACGACCGGTACGAACAGAGAGTCCTGAACTTCATCAGTGCAAACACGAAGGACGACAACAAACTCGACACCGGCTACTTCAATGAGATCTCCAAGAAAGCAGCGGTCTCAAAAGCGGACGAGAGGATCGCAGTAGCACTCAGGGACAGTCTCAGCAGCCTGATGTCGAATACCGATGCCTCCCTCTCGGAGAAGTACGCAACCGACGGAAGAGTCTACCTGGTCCCGTTCTACATCGCCGGCGCCCTGGTCATCGTCGCCTCGGTAGGAGTGCTCTTCCTCTTTTCGGATGCAGCAACACAGCTGTTCTTCTCGGCAGTTCTCGGCGGGGTCATCATAGTCCAGGCAATAGTCGCAACACTGTTCCCCACCACTCTCTTCGGACGCTGGAAGGATGATTACTACAAGGAAAAACTCGAATGGAACTCATTCAAAAAATTCCTCTCCGACCTCAGCCAGATAAAAAAATACGGAACCGAAGACCTCAACATGTGGGGCGAGTGGCTCATATACGGAACCGCTCTCGGAATCGGCGACAAGGTCGAAGAAGCGATGCAGACCCTTGACCTCGACGTGTCCGAAGGCGGCGGAGTATACTTCTACCCGCACTACACCTCGTGGTACATGGGCTTTTACGCGATGAGAACCTTCACACCTCCGTCACAGGGAGGAGGGCCCGGAGGAGTCGGAGGAGGCTTCGGCGGTGGCGGCGGATTCGGCGGCGGAGGCGCAGGCGGGAGATAAATTCCCTCCTTCTTCACGAGAAAAGATAGCACTGCCTTACTGCTTACGTATTTCATTCAGGCAACCCCGGCACCGGCGGCCAGGCCGCCGGACGGCCCCTGCCCAGGAGCCTTGCCCTGAGATAGTTCTCTCATTGCACGCCCGGGGACCGGCAAGGGTCCCCCGGGCTGTTAAAGTTAGTTTTTACAAAAACGTTTTTTGGGATATTCCGTTCCGTATACGTCATAGATCCACCGCAACCCGCCACGCAGGGGATACTAGTCTATCCCCGGAGTGGCCTATCACAACAGAGAGGCCCCGCGGTCGGGGCCGGTCCGCGAGCCCGCTGTGCGGCTCGCGGCGAGGGG
>NZ_KN360942.1:107186-112928 GCF_000784355.1 Methanolacinia paynteri
ATATAATTTACGAAGAACCCACCGGAATAATTATTTCAAACAAGAAAGTCAACCAAAAGAGACACCGATAACATGGATGACCAAAAAAAAGATCCGGACAAAAAAAGGCCCCGCCTGCCGCCCTCTTTAAAGGACATAGTATATATCGCCGTAATCTCTAATCCGGCCCCCGGGAAATCGAGCAATTTTGAAGTATACGCGATCACGATGTCCGCGTTTTCGATAATAAAACTGAAATATTCGAGAAAGACCAGACTCAGTCCGGGAATGGTCATCGACCTGAGGGATTTCGGCGAGATGAGCCATTACACGATCGAAGACGACATCCCCTTCGATAAAATCGCGGAGCGGGATAAAAACTTCATCGGCAAGGCCCTCGTATCGGCAGGTGAAAAACATCCGATAGGACTCCTGAAAGCACAGACGATGGCCGAAGAAGGAATCGAAAACCTCTTCAGGCTTCTCAATATGAACGATCCGGAGCGGCTTGCCGTCTTCCTGAAAGTAGTACAGGAATCGTCGTTCGAAGGCGAAGTCACCCACAGGGACCTGTTCGCAGCATTCATCCGGGCATTCTCGGGAGCAAAAAAACCTCCCGATGTAAGGCAGCAGGAAGCATTGATAAGCATATGCGGGAATAATCCGGCGGTAATTATCGAACTCGCGGAAGCATACCTCGACTACGTCAGGGAAAACTGATTCAGCTTCTGCCGTATCTCTTCAATGTAATTACCAGGGATTTCTCCGCTTCTCCATCCTCTTCCGATTTCAGAATACCGATTGTTCCGTTATAAGCCGCAACCAGCATCCTCGTTGCATACATGGCGATATTCGAAGGGCGGAGAGCCTCTTCAGGCTGAACGTTAAGCATGCCTTCGATATTATCAATTACTCCCGACCTGTCCCTGTCGGATATGATTACGGAGATCTCACCGTTCCTGATGCTATGCCTTATATTAAGGGAAAAATCCTCCCGGTTGAGACTGAACATATTCAGGATATTTATAAAAACGTAGGAGAGATTGTCATCCGCAAAGACGAAATAAAGAGCACGATCGTATTCGATCGAAGCACCTGCGAAATGATAGATTGCACTTCTTATAACCGAATCGATACATATCGGTTTTAAGCACCTGTTTTCGTCTATGAGAAAATCATAGACGACACGCAGGTTGTTTATTATATCCATCCTCGGACCGATCTCATTTATAAGATCCATCCGGCAGTCGGAACCGCCGGCAGAACCATCTCCTTTGTCCCACCTGTGGCTTATGATCGTATTCCAGATCCTGTCATTCTCTTTTAGGGCAATACCCAGGAGATCCTTTATCGCATTATACTCGGTCCCGAACTTTTCCTCGACTAAACCTTTAACAACCGCAGACCCGACCTCCTTTCCGATCTCTTCGAGAGTGGCCTTTTCAAAAGGAGTGAAGCAGGAATTATCGCCTTTTGTGACGTAAAATACCCCTACGACATTTTTTTCGGAAAAAACCGGGATTCCCGCATACGATATCGCCCCCAGGTCTTCAAGTATCTTTACATCGAAGACGCCCGGAGGTCTGTCGGGGAGATTTTCGATATACCTCGGCTGCCCCCCGTAAAAAATTATATTGTAGGGCCATTCACGGATATTGATCAGGTTGTATCGCTCTTTAAACCAGATCGGAACATTCAGCGACGATGCCAGCCGTGCAGTAGAAGGATCATTATTCTTCAGGTATACAAAGCAGGACTGGATCTCAAAACTTTCAAGTATCTTTTTCAGGACATTTTCAAGAATTTCGGGGAGCGAAAAACCGTATACCGTTGATTCAAGGACCGAATTTACAATCTCAATCTGCCGGAGCCTTAAAACTGCCTGCTCTTCAGATCTCTTCCTGGAGGTTATATCCCGGATCTGGTACTGGGAACCTGCAATCCCTTCATAAATAATAGGCACGGACGAGATCTCGACGTCAATCAACTCCCCCCCTCTGATTCTTAAGGATTCCTCCACGGGATGCCTGACCTTCTTGGATTTCATTTCCCTAAATACGTTTATCAGCCTGTTTTTTGTGTCCTTGTCCAGGAAATCATACGGCGATTTCCCTATGATATCATAGCGGTTGTCCACTCCCAGGAAACGAATCCCCGCCTCGTTTACATATACTATTACAGACCCCACCAGGACAAAAACCGGTTCGTGCTGGTTCTCGACGAGATAACTGAAATGAAAATACTGGTCGGAGAGCCTTCCGGGGCCGCCGGTGCCAGATATTTGTCCTGCATCGTCGCTCATCTCACCCCCGGTTTCACCGATTTCTCCCTGGGAAAGGTTCATCCCGAGTTCAAGAGAAGATATGAAGATCTTCCTCGTCTCAGGGATCCTTGCGGCAGTCAAAATTAATTTATGCTCGTTCTTACCGGAATCAAGAACCCTGAACTCTGACGTTTTCGGGGAGTTGTAAGGATCATCAAGGCGTTTTTTAAAAAAATTCATGAAGAGCAGGACTTCAGAATCAGGAACCAGGGACAGGAAATTCAGGTTGTCCTCCAAAATCGCATAATCAAGTCCTGTTATCGCGAAAAATGATGAATTTGCCGCAAGCAGCTGATGATTTTCATCAAGAATAAAATTAGCTCCTTCGGACATATCATAAATACTCTCTTCAGTATCGCCCGGAAAACCGGATATCATAAAGGCTCCTCCGGTTTTTGTCCGTAATTTATTTGCATGTCTGACCCCCCGGAAATTAGCTTCCTGAAATAAGACTGTATGGCTACATTAAAAAAATTTACTTTTTAAACCCGGTGATGTCGGGATCACTTTACAGGAAGACACCATGCTCTTGCAATATTGTAAATAATATTATAAATTCACGACAAACCTGACTGACAAGAGATGAGCAATACAAAAGAACCTTTACCCGGACCTGTAAAAGGCATAATCTTCGATATGGACAATACGCTCTATAACTTCTTCGATGCCAAAATCCTTGCGTGTGAAAAGGCTTGCGGAACGATCGGTGCAGGGAACGGGCAGGAGCTGTTCAGGTATTTTCTGTCGGGAAGACGCGGTTTTGAAGATCCTGAAAATATCAGGGATTATATGACCGATCTCGGTGTATCGGACGAATCCCTGTTCGAAAACGCCTCATGCATCTATGAAGACGTCAAACTCTCTTCGATCACCCTGTACCCGGGAGTGACGGAACTGATCCGGGAACTGCACGAATCGGGTATGAGGCTTACAGTCGTCACCGATGCAGACAGCATACAGGCAAAAAAGAGGCTGACAAAACTCGAGTTATATGACTATTTCGAGTCTGTAATAACCCCGGATGTAACAGGGAAGAGAAAACCCGACCCTGTGAATTTCTTCAGCGCGATGGAGATCATGGAGACGACCCCGGAAGAGACGATGGTCGTCGGCGACAGCCCTAAAAGAGAGATCGAGCCGGGAAACAAGCTCGGCCTCACTACGGTATATGCAAAATACGGCGACTGGCTGAAGACGCCGTTCCCGTCAATAAAGCCGGACCATGTTCTCGAAAAATTCGACGACCTGAGAATCGTGCTGAATCTCTGAATCCTGTAATACCGGGAGATCAGATCACTCTTTTTTACGGCCAAACAGGGGAGGCCGTAGAGGTTTTTTTCCATAAATTCCCATATTATATTCCCGGGAACCGATAGTCAGGAATAATTTATCACGGCGCAAATAAATCCTGGAGGTTTTTGATCGTTATGAACAACGGGACAGTTATAAGGAGAATCCCAGAGATCGATCTGTTCAGGGGAACTGCAGTACTGATGATGATCCTCTTTCATACCGTCTTCGACCTATACTATTTCGGCCTCTTCAATATCGATATACATTCGGGCTTCTGGGGTGGCTTCGGGTATATCACCGGGTTCCTTTTCGTCTTCATCGCGGGAATCTCGGCCTGGATCAGCCGGATGAGAGCGGAGTGCAGGCTCGATGAAAAAGGAATCATGATCAAATTCCTGAAAAGAGGCCTGTTCATATTCTCAATCGGGCTTGGAATAACAGCCGTGACCTGGTTCTTCGCACCAAAAAGTGCAATAATCTTCGGGACGCTTCACCTGATCGGCCTTTCGATAATCCTTGCGCCCCTCTTCTTCAGGTTCTCTGTTAAGAATATCTACATCGCAGCTGCGATAATCCTCGCCGGACTGCTTATACAGGGCGTAAGCGGAGACCCTGCACTAACAATCATCGGAATACATACACCGGACTTTTCCACCCTGGATTATAAACCGCTGATCCCGTGGTTCGGTTATTTCCTCGCAGGTCTTGCGTTCTCGGCTTTCATGTACCCGGACGGAAGAGAAAGAATCCGTCTGAAATCTGTAAAGATACCTGCTCCCGAATTCATACAGCTGATCGGCAGGCATTCACTCATTATATACCTCGTTCACCAACCGGTGATCATACTCCTGCTTTCGCTAATCTCCGGAAAAATGCTGTTGTCTTTTTAATCAAAGACAGGCACATCACTAAAAGAATTCACGTCGAACAGGCCCCGGTTGGTGATCCTCAGTTCGGGGATTACAGTCAGTGCAAGGAATGAGAGATACATGAACGGATCTTTTAAAGGCGTCATCTCCTTAACCAATTCGTTTATACGGGCAAGTTCGTCAACAACAGATTCGTAGGGAAGATCCGACATTATCCCGCCGCATTCGAACGGGAGAACTGCTGATTTTTCACCGCAGACTGCCGCCATTCCGCCCCTGCCGGAAGCCACGCATCTTATCGCTTCGATGATCTCCTCATCGGACACTCCGACGGCGACCACATTATGGCAGTCGTGGGATACGCTGGATGCGATCGCACCCCTCTTCAGACCGAAGCCCTTTACAAGCCCGGTGCCGAATCCCCCGCCCCTGTACCTGTCGCAGACTACGACCTTCAGGATATCGTTATCCAGATCCGGAACGGAACCTCCGTCGAGTTTGATGTCGAGCCTCTTCGTGAGGATCTCCCCTTCGACGATCGAGATGACCTTTGCCGTCCCCGCTCCTTTTATCCGCATTCCGCTCTTTTCCGGCACGCGAAGATTGAAATCATATTTGATCCTGCCCGGAGGAGAGTGGCCGGGATCGGTGAACTCTTTGCCGCCGACGTATGTCTTTCGGACTTCAAATACATCCGAATCATCGATTATACAGAAGTCGGCCCTCCTTCCGGGAGATACCGCACCACGATCGTACAGGCGGAAATGATCTGAGGCGGATAGCGTCGCCATCCTGTATGCAAGCTCCGGCCTGATACCGTACCCGATCGCCTTTCTGATACAGTCATCGATATGCCCCGAATTACAGAGCATGTCCGCATGCCTGTCGTCGGTTGCAAACGAGCACCTTGAAACCGTAATATCATCGATCAGGGGGGCAAGAGCCTTAAGGTTCTTCTCGGTCGAGCCTTCCCTCATGAAGATGTGCATACCCGCCTTCAGCTTTTCACGTGCCTCGGAAAGATTCGTGCATTCGTGCTCGCTTCCTATACCCTGCATGACGTACGCATTGAGCTCCTTTCCGCTCAGGCCCGGGCAGTGTCCGTCTATGATATCGAAGATCTCCAGCTTTTCGTAGACATCATCCTGGCCGGATATGACCCCGGGATAATTCATCATCTCCCCGAGACCGATAATGTGTCTGCGTCCCGAAAATCTCCTGATATCCTCCGGGCCGATTACTGCACCGCCCATATCGGCAGGCGTCGCAGGCACGCAT
>NZ_KN360943.1:0-33305 GCF_000784355.1 Methanolacinia paynteri
CATAAGATCCGTCGTCAGTCGATATCTTTACCTCACCGCAGTTGCCGAGCCGGTCCCTGAACGGGATCTCCGATTCCCTCTGCGCTCCCTGAAGGAATGTCTCAACTCTCCCCGAAAGGGCGATCGTTCGTAGCGGTGCTGCACCGACACCACCAGCAACGGCCAGAACTTTTCCTTTGGGTGAGAAGCCGTTGCCAAGCGGACCTTTTATTCCGAGCTTCTGCCCTTCTTCATATGAAAACAGGGCCTCCGTTGCCTCACCGATCTTCTGTACGGTTATCGAGTTCTCCGAGGAAAATCCCATCGGAACCTCGTCCACTCCCGGAACCCACACCATGCAGAACTGGCCCGGATTGATTATAAACTTCCTGTCGAATTCAATAGTTCTTATATTGGGCGTTTCTTCGAATACGCCGGTCACTGTAACAGGGATCGATCTCTGATCACTCATGCGCACACCCCACGATCTCTTCGGCAGGCATTCCGTCTTTGGAATATAATTCACCGGATATCTTTTCGAATATATCGACACCGTTCAGGACCGCACTTCCGATCTCCACCGCACTCGCACCTGCCATCATCATCTCTATTACATTGTCCGCAGACGAGACCCCGCCGCATCCCACGATCGGGATTTCGCATGCCTCATAGAGATCCCATACGCATTTGACGGCGATGGGGAGGATCGCATCACCCGAAAGCCCACCGGAACCGTTGCCGAGCATTGGCTTTCTGAGATCGGTGGATATCCTCATGGCACGAACGGTGTTGATCGCAACCAGTGCCGAAGCCCCTCCCCTCTCCGCAGCGGTTCCGCAGTCGGCGATGCTGGTGACGTTCGGGGTGAGCTTAACCCATACCGGCTTTCCGGTTTTCGAGACCGCACGGGTGCACTCGTAGACCAGATCAGGGTCCGATCCGATCTGCGCTCCGTATCCTTCCGCATGGGGACAGGATACGTTCAGCTCGAAGCCCGCCGCACTGTCCATAAACCATGAGGCCACTTCTGCGAATTCTTCCGAGTTCGCGCCGAATATACTTGCGATTACAGATTTGCCCTTCAGGGGAGCTATCTCTTCCGTGAAATCACGTGAAGGGTTTGGAAGCCCCATCGCGTTGATTAGAGCTCCGTCGAGAACCTGAACGCACGGGCCCTTGTGCCCCTCTTTGGGGTACGGCCCGATAGACTTGGTGACCACGCCGCCGGCACCGGACTCAAGAATCCTGTTTAAGGATGCGCCGGTCGTCCCCAGAACACCTGCAGCAAGAATAAGATGATTTTTCAGATCGATTCCGCCCACCGAGACGGAATCTTTTAAATTCAACGTTATCATCAGGAATAGAAATTAAATTGTAGCTATTATTATTTTAGCATAATCCAAACCATCTATGAATGACAGTCCTCTCGATACTGGGTGCAGGCAAGATCGGCGGCGAGGTTGCATTTTTATCCGCAGCCACCGGAATTGCCGGTGAAATACATCTTTTCGACATAAACAAACCCCTCCTTGAGGCACAGAGGCTCGATCTTCTCCATACAGGACTCGACATCAGTATCGATACAGATCCTGAAAACATCCGCAACTCCGATATCATCCTCTTTGCAGCGGGAATGGCGAGGAATCCGCAGATAAAGACCAGGGCGGATCTTCTCGACGTCAATATCCGCGTCGCATCCGAGTGCATGAAATGCATAAACAGTTTTGACGGGGTGTTCATTGCCGTTACAAATCCGATGGACGCTCTAAATTATTATTTCTGCACAAAAGGCGGGATTGAAAGAGAGAAGTGCATCGGCTTCGGCGGACAGCTTGACACGGCAAGACTCCACCTGTTCCTGAAGGAGAAAGGAATTGCCCCCGACAATACCGCGCAGGCCCTGGGAGAGCACGGAGAATTTCAGGTGCCGGTCTTTTCGGGTCTTAAGGAAGAAGTCCCGACCGACCTGCGCGAGGAGATCCTTTCGATGATGCGTGGAGCGAGTATGCCGGTTATCAAGGGAAAAGGCGGAACGGTATTCGGCCCGGCGCAGAATATAGTCGATCTAATCAGGATCATATCGCAGGATTTGCGCGAGACGGTCCCGTGCTCCTGCGCCCTCGACGGCGAATACGGGATCTCCTCCTGCTCGATGGGAGTCCCGGCAGTAATCGGGCGTGAAGGCATACTCCGGATCGAAGAGACAGATCTTGACGAATGGGAGATGAACAAAATGAACGAAGCGGCGGAGCACCTGAAAACGCTCTGCGGGAGATTCTGAGATGGGTCATAAACAGGAGCAGGAGCCGTCACAGCCGGTCTCTGTCGCCATCAACCAGGTCGAATACTCGAACACTGCGGAAGGATCGATCGTTCATATCCTCGGACGGGACGAATCAGGGAAAGCGCACGAGATCAGGGTGAAAGGATTCAGGCCGTACTTTTATGCACCTGTCGGGCAGGCTGAAATGGTCCCGACTCCGGATTCGACCGAAGTAGATCTTACAAAGGAATATACTTCGATAAGAGGCGAAAAACTCCGGCGAATCTATACAAGGACTCCGGGAGATGTCAGGGAAGTCAGGGACAGGTACACCCATTTCGAAGCCGACATCCTCTTCACCACGCGGTTTATGATCGACTGCGGTATCACCGGGGGGATTACCGTCCCTTCAGATTATGCAGATTACACCGAAGTCAGCCCGTGCAACCTGAGCGTCTCACCCCGGATCTGCATGATGGATATCGAATGCGAGGACCTAAACGGCTTTCCCGATCCCAACCGCGACAGGATCAACTGTATCACGTGCTGGGACTCATACGACGATCATTATACCACTTTCTTCTGGAAGAACGAGGATTCACCATTTAAGGGCAGCATCAAACCGTCGCTGGAAAATCATACCGTGCAGGAATTCGATACCGAAAAAGGACTCCTGACGGCACTGGTATCCTACATACGTGAAAAAGATCCCGATATAATGTCGGGCTGGAATTTCGTAGACTTCGATATTCCCTACACTCTCGGAAGGATGAAAAACCTGAATATTCACGAGGATGCACTTTCCAGGCTTCCCGGGGTTTCTTCGAGAGCTCCCGTAAGGGGTAGGGCCATATTCGATCTTCTGACTGCATACAAAAAGATGCAGGGAGCGAGGAAGGAATCATACAGACTTGATGCAATCGGGGAGGAAGAACTCGGCGAGGGAAAGATCAGGTACACCGGGACGATATCAGAACTCTGGATCGAAGACCCCCAGACTCTCGTTGACTATAACCTGAAGGATGTCGAACTCTGCGTAGGGATCAACAAAAAGAACGATATTATCGAGTTCTACCAGGAGATCGCGAGGTACGTCGGATGCCCGCTCGACAACACCATAAATTCCTCAAACATCGTCGATATCTTCGTCCTGCGAAAGGCTCACGGGAAGTACGTGCTTCCATCGAAAGGATTTGCAAATGCAGAGGAGTTCGAGGGTGCGACTGTATTCGACCCGTCACGCGGGGTGAAGGAGAACGTCGTCGTCCTCGACCTGAAATCCCTCTACCCGATGTGTATGATGACGATCAACGCATCGCCGGAGACCAAAGATCCTAACGGCGAACTGCATGCCCCTAACGGGATCAGGTTCAGGAAAGAGCCCGACGGTCTCACGAGGAGCATAATCAGCGATCTGCTTGCTGAAAGGGACGAAAAGAAGGCACTCAGGAATAAATACGAATACGGATCCCCCGAGTACAAACTCTACGACATCCAGCAGAATGTAATGAAGGTAATAATGAACACCTACTACGGTGTCAGCGGATATGCAAGGTTCAGGCTGTACGACAGGGAGATCGGTTCGGCCGTCACATCCGTCGGAAGGGCGATAATCGAACACACGCGAAATGTCATAGAAAAGATGGGATTCACCGTCCTGTATGGTGATACCGACAGCTGCATGATCCAGCTTCCTCCACTCGACAGGGAAGAGACCATAAACACCGCACGTGAGATCGAGGCGGAACTCAACTCAAGTTACTCCACCTTCGCAAGGGAAGCGCTCGGGGCCGAGAAACATTACTTCTCAATAAAATTCGAGAAGATCTACAAGCGGTTCTTCCAGGCCGGACGGAAGAAGAGATACGCGGGACATCTCGTCTGGAAAGAGGGACAGGATATAGACAAGATAGACATCGTCGGATTCGAGATGAAGAGGAGCGACTCCTCCCACATGACCAAGGTGGTCCAGCTTCATGTGATGGAGCTGATCCTGAAGGGGTCCGAGATCTCAGAACTCAAGGCATACCTCAAAGAGATTATCACCGGGTACAGGAAAGGCCGCTATTCGCTCGATGATATCGGCGTTCCGGGAGGGATCGGCAAGGCCCTCGATGCATACGAAACCAAAGACGCACAGGTCCGCGGCGCGATGTATTCGAATAAATACCTTGGGACCGATTTCAAGAGAGGCAGCAAACCGAAGCGTGTCTACATCAAAAATGTCACATCGAAGTATCCTAAGACGGATGTAATCTGTTTCGAATACGCCGACCAGGTGCCGCCGGAATTCATAGTGGACTACGAGACCATGCTTGAAAAGAGCATCAAGCAGCCCATATCAAGAATTATCGAGGCTATAGGGCTGAAGTGGGATGACATCGACCCGTCGAGAACGACGCTCTTCGATTTCGGGATGTAGAGGCAACGATAAAATCAGGATTATATTATGAGCATGAAGATCACCGGATGGATAGAGCACGGGGGAAAGATCCTCTCGGACGAAGAGATCATGAACGCGACCGGGGGAGGCTCTCCTCTCCTTTGCAGTTGCGGCGGCGAATTTTACATTGAGTGGGACGACTGCCGGGCGAGGGATCACCTCGGCATCATTCCCGGAGATTGTCCTCCGGGAAAGATCGTGTGCGACGGGAAGGAGAGATGCAGCATCTTCCCGGAGATCCCGGATCTCAGTCTCGACGATGCAATAATACAGTCCATCCGGCTCAGGAGCGATGAAGGCGTTGTTGCATTCTCGGGAGGTGTCGACTCCGCGCTTGTCGCGGCAGTCTCCGACAGACCGGCGATTACCGTCGGCATCAGCGGCTGCCACGACATCATTCACTCGAAAGAGGTTGCAGAACTGGCAGGACTGAAGTCTCATACGATCTGTGAGATTGAAACCGACGAGATAGAACCGGTGTTGAAAAAGGTTCTCAGGGTAATCCCGAGAAAGACGCCACTCGACGCATCGATCGCGGCCACGCTCTTCTTCGTTGCACGATGGGCGTCTGCAAACGGTCACAAGAGAATACTTGCAGGCCAGGGGGCCGACGAGCTTTTCGGCGGCTACGCCCGCTATCTTGAGCCCGGCGATCCTGCTGAAAAACTGAAAACGGATTTCGAAGGTCTCTCCGTCCAGTCCAAACGCGATCAGGCGGTCGCATCGATCCACGGGACATATGTCTCGTGCCCGTACCTCGACATGAGAGTGGTGCGCGCTTCGCAGGCACTACCACCCGGCGGAATGGTCCGTGAAGGTATCAGAAAATACCCCCTGAGAGCGGTCGCCGCATCGCATATGCCCGAAGAAGCAGCCTTTTACAGCAAGAAAGCGATGCAGTACGGGAGCGGAGTGTGGAAAGAAATCCAGAGACTTGCACGTAAAAACGGTTATAAAAATTCGGTGCAACGGTACATAGATCAATTGATTAATCAAATTAATCCCTGAGGGTTCATTAAATGGTCACAAAGGAAGAAGTCGAAAAAATAGCGCAATTGGCTGATATTACAATAGATAAAGAAAAATTGAGCGGATTTACCGGTCAGTTTAATAATATACTGGAATACTTTGACATACTTGACAGTGTCGGGATGGATGAAATGGAAGAGTCTGATCTCTATAATGTGCTGAGGGAAGATGTCGTGACGCCTCCGCTCACACAGGAGGAGGCGCTTGAAAATGCCGGCGAGACCGAGGAAGGATTCATCGTGGCGCCAAAGGTGATGTAATGCCGGAAATTTTTGAAATTACATGCGAAGATAAGAACAACGCCTTTATAACCCTCCTCAAATCCGCGGAATATGAAACAGGCAGGATTCTCTCCGGGATACCCGTCGCCGTCAAGGACAACATATCTACAAAGGGAATCGAGACTACAGCCGGCTCGAAGATTCTCCAGGGATATATCCCGCCATACGATGCACATGTTGTCGCGATGCTGAAAAAAGAGGGCGCAGCGATCGTGGGCAAGACGAACATGGATGAATTCGGAATGGGAACGACCACCGAAAATTCGGCATTCAGCCCCACCACAAACCCCTGCGATCCGACAAGAGTCCCGGGCGGATCGTCAGGCGGAAGTGCGGCGGCCATCGCCTCGGGGATGGTCCCGATGGCTCTCGGCAGCGATACGGGAGGATCGATCAGGTGCCCCGCTTCCTTCTGCGGGATCGTAGGGCTGAAGCCGACATACGGAAGGGTCTCGCGTTACGGCCTGATCGCATACTCGAACTCTCTCGAACAGATCGGTCCGATGGCAAAGGACGTCAGCGGAGTCTCGACCCTTATGAAAGTAATCTCCGCCCCGGACGAATTCGATTCAACGGCATACCACAACCAGTATACCCATGATCCAGATCCTGAGAGCATCAAAGGAAAGAAGATCGGGATACCCTCGGAATATTTTGGTGAGGGTGTGGACGAGAGAGTCGCCGAAAAAGTAAGAGATGCCATTGGTGTCCTCGAAGAGCTCGGGGCCGAGACCGTGGAATGCAGCATTCCCAGCATGAGCTATGCGCTTGCAGCATACTATGTTACTTGCACAAGCGAGGCATCGTCGAATCTCTCAAGGTTCGACGGGATAAGGTTCGGCCCGAAGGTTGAGGCAAAGCGCCGCTGGCATGAAGAATTCAGGGACTTCAGGGGAGAATACTTCGGCGAAGAGGTAATCAGGAGGATCATGCTCGGAACCTTCGCCCTCTCTGCCGGATATTACGGGAAGTATTATGCAAAGGCACAGGTCGCAAAGCAGAACGTAAGAAAGGACTTCCTCAGGGTCTTAAAGGAAGTCGACGTGCTCGCAGGGCCGACCATGCCGAATATCGCCTATAAGCTTGGCGAAAAGAGCGATCCGCTTGAGATGTACCTGAGCGATATCCTGACCGTTCCTGCAAACCTTGCAGGAGTTCCGGCGATATCCGTACCTTGCGGAAAGGTGGATAATATGCCGGTCGGTCTCCAGATCCTCGGAAAACACTTCGACGACGAGACGGTGATCGATACTGCGGCAGCATACGAACAGGAGGCGGCGTAAATGAGCGAAACGGGCGAACAAAAAATAGACGTGAACAAACTCAAAGTCATTATCGGACTTGAGATTCACTGCCAGCTCAATACGAAGACAAAACTGTTCTGCGGGTGCTCGACCGACTACAGGGACAGCGAACCCAACACCCATGTATGCCCGATATGCCTGGGACTACCAGGAGCGTTGCCCAAACTCAACAGGCAGGCCGTGATATACGCCCTCAAGGTCGCCAAGGCGCTCAACCTCGAAATCCCGGAGTATTCTGAATTCTCAAGAAAGAACTACTTCTATCCGGACCTCCCGAAGGGCTACCAGATCAGCCAGTACGACAAGCCGGTCGCGATCAAAGGCATTCTCTCGGTGGACGACGACGAAGGGCACGAGAAAAATATCCGCATCAGGAGGATACACCTCGAAGAGGACCCCGGGAGACTTGTCCATAAAACCAGCAGGGACCGTGCCGGATATTCACTCGTCGATTACAACCGTTCCTCGATCCCACTGATCGAGATCGTCACCGAACCCGATCTTTCATCTCCGAAAGAGGCACGCCGTTTCCTGAACAAACTCAGGACGACACTCGAATATCTCGAGGTCTTCGACGGCGAGAAGGAAGGGTCCATCAGGGTCGATGCGAACATCTCGCTCGAAGGACACAACAGGGTGGAATGCAAGAACATCTCCTCTTACAAGGGTGTCGAAAAAGCGCTCACCTTCGAGATAACAAGGCAGAGGAACATGATCCGCAGGGGCCAGGAGATCCTGATGGAGACCCGCCACTTCATGGAGGCACGCGGTATCACCCAGGGATCGAGATCAAAAGAGGAGGAGAACGATTACCGCTACTTCCCCGAACCCGACCTCAGGCCCCTGAAGGTCAGTGAATGGGCGGACGAAATCGAGCTTCCCGAACTGCCGGACGCACGCCGCGAGCGGTTCATGAAAACATACGGGATCTCGCTCAACCACTCGAAGACCCTTACAGGAGATCTCAAAGTCGCCGACTTCTATGAGAAGATCGCATTATGCGACCCGGTTCTTACTGCGACCCTTGTATCAGACACACTTCTCGGGGAACTCTACTACAGGGACATGAAGATAACGGATGTGCCCCCGGACTGCTTCAAAGATCTCGTCATCCTGCTGAAAGACAACGAGATTACCGACAGGGTCTCGGTGGATATCCTCCGCATGATCCTCGACGGGATAAAGGAAGGAAAAGAACCGGAGATGCCTTCGGATATGGTACAACGTTTGGGTCTGTCAAAAGGCGACGATGATGAATTCGGCGATATCATCGCAAAAGTGATCGAAGCCAACCCGCAGGCAGTGGAAGATTTCAAATCTGGAAATACAAACGCAGTCAACTTCCTTGTAGGCCAGGTCATGAAAGAGACCAGGGGCAGGGCCGATCCCAAGGCGATTGCACCGAAAATCATAAAGCATATCAATATGGAGTAGAATTCAGATGCACCTTATCATTGCGGAAAAGAACATCGCTGCACAAAGAATCGCAGGGATACTGGCTGAAAACAAGAAACCGTCCGTAAAGCGCGAAGAAGGTGTAAACACATACTCTTTTGACGACAAGGTTGCAATCGGTCTCAGAGGTCATGTTGTCGAGATCGATTTTGAGCCGGGCTACAGCAACTGGCGAAGCGAAACTCATACGCCAAAAAGCCTGATAGATGCCGGAACGATCAAGAAGCCGACAGAAAAACGGATTGTTCAGCTGATCAAAAGACTTGCAAAAAAAGCGGATCATGTAATCATTGCAACCGATTTTGACAGGGAAGGAGAGCTCATAGGCAAAGAGGCCTACGAGATCGTCCGTTCGGCGAATAAAACGGTCCCGATCAAGAGAGCAAGATTCAGCGCCATTACAAAGCAGGAGATTACGAGTGCCTTCGCAAATCCCGCCGAACTCGATTTCAACCTCGCGGAGGCAGGAGAGGCAAGGCAGGTAGTCGACCTGATCTGGGGTGCATCGCTCACACGTTTCATCAGCCTTGCGGCAAAACGAGGCGGAAACAATATCCTGAGTGTCGGCCGTGTACAGAGCCCGACGCTTGCGATGATCGTCGACCGCGAGAAAGAGATCGAAGCCTTTGTGCCCGAGCCTTATTGGATGATCAGCCTCGATTCCGAGAAGGAAGAAGAAAAGTTCGAGGCCAGACACACAGAAGGCAAATTCTGGGATAAAGAATCTGCGGAAAGATCCCTGAAGGGTACAAAAGAGCCCCTCACTGTCACCGATATAAAAGAAGGGACAAGAGCGGATCACGCTCCGACACCTTTTGATACAACCGCATACATCGTATCCGCATCAAGGCTCGGACTTTCTGCTTCCAACGCGATGAGGATCGCAGAAGAGCTCTACATGAACGGTTATATCTCCTACCCGAGAACCGACAATACAATCTACCCCTCATCACTCGATCTAAAGGGAATCCTTACCGAACTGAAGAAATCTCCTTTCAAACGCGAAGTTGAATGGGTTTCTGCAAATATGCGCCCGAGCCCGACACGCGGCAAGAAGTCGAGCACGGATCACCCCCCAATTCACCCGACCGCAGCCGCCAACAAGGCCGATATGGACGAGACAGCGTGGAAGGTATACGAGCTTGTAGTCAGGCGCTTCCTCGCGACGTTGTCCCCCGATGCAAGATGGAAGACTCTCAAGTATACATTCGACGCAGGCGGCGAACCCTATGCATCGACAGGGCAGAGGCTGGATTACGAAGGTTACAGGATTGTCTATACATACAGCCAGGCAAAGGAGCAGGCACTGCCTGTACTTGCCGCAGGTGAAAAACTGCCGATCCTTGACATAAGGCTGGAGGAGAAGGAGACTCTTCCTCCGCCGAGGTACTCCCAGAGCAAACTGATCCAGGTCATGGAAGAGCTGGGACTGGGAACAAAATCTACACGCCACGACGTTATAGGAAAACTCTTTTCACGCCGCTATGTCGAAGGAAATCCTCTCAAACCCACCCTGGTAGGCAGGGCCGTGACCGAGTCCCTCGAAGATCATGCAGGTCTTATAACAAAGCCGGATATGACCAGAACGCTCGAAGAGCACATGGAGGAGATCAAGAAGAGCATTCTCTCCAAGGATTCGGTCGTTCAGGAATCGCGGGAGATGCTTCACGAGATATTCGAGTCACTCGAAGCGAACGAAGAGGATATCGGTTCCGAGATCATGGACAAGACCGCCGAGGAGAGGGTCGTCGGGAAATGCCCGGTATGCGGTAAAAGTCTCATGATCCGGACGACCAAAGGAATGGCACAGTTCATCGGGTGCACCGGATATCCGGACTGCAGTTTCAATATCGGCCTCCCCTCCGGCCAGTGGGGCAAGGCGATAAGGGACAACAAGATCTGCGAGATACACGGAATGAATCACATCAGGCTCGTCAGGAAAGGTTCGCCGCCGTGGGATCTCGGTTGTCCCCTGTGCAATCATATCAGTTCGAACCTCGAAACCCTGAACATGATCCCTTCGATATCCAAGGACCTGATCTCGAATCTTCACTCACATAATATCTACACGGTATACGAGATCGCAAACGAAAATCCTGAAAAGTTATCGAAAGTTGCCGGAATTTCAAAGGAGGACTCTGAAAAACTTATCAGGGAGGCAGACGAAGTCCTCGAACTGCTCAGGAAAAGATCGGAGCTGAAAAAATTCGTCAGGAAGATCATCCCCCCGAAGAGGGGAAGAAGCCACGCAAAAGTACTCAACATGTTCTTCGATGCAGGTATCGTGGACATGCAATCACTGGCACGTGCGGACAAGAAGACGCTTGAGAAAATGAAGCTCTCCGCAGAAGAGGCGGAATCCCTGGTCCAGGAGGCAAGGCTGGTATATAACAAGGCCATCCTGAAAGAGTACGGCGTCCCTGCAGTGAGCCTGAAAAAATACTTTGATGCTGGATTTGTCACGCCCGAAGACTTCTGTTATATTCACCCGGCATATCTGAGCGCTAAAACCGGGCTGAATGTAGATACAGTTTACAAGCACGCCGCAGTTGTGTGCGAAGCAACAGGTGTCAGGCTCCCGGAGAAGGTATCCAGGAAAGAGCTTGAATCGGGCAGGACCGAACTTCTCTCCATTGAAGGCCTCGGCGAGGCGATGCTTGAGAAACTGTATATGGCCGGCATTGTCAGCAGGAAAAAATTATGCAGTGCAGACCCGGAGCAGATCTCAAAATTAACAGGCATTCCATCCGAAAAGATAACTTATTTTCAGGAAGAATGCAAATAAAATAGTGATTTCATGAACAGCAACTGGCGTGAATGGCGACATATTACAAAACTCGACCCTGACAAATCAATCAGGCCCGGCGAGGTCGAGGCAATTGCAACAAGCGGTACCGATGCCCTGATGCTTTCAGGAACTCTGAACGTTACAAAGGAGAACGTAACCGAACTAAGAGAGCAGGTAAAAGAGTACGGTCTTCCGCTCGTCGTCGAACCTGCCGATCCTTCCGGAGTCATCTTCGATGACATCCACGGTCTCTTCGTTCCAAGCGTCCTGAACACTCCCGAACCCGTGTGGATTGTAGGAAAACACGAGTACTGGGTGAAAAATACAAAAAATATCCCCTGGGATCTGGTGGTTCCCGAAGCATATATCGTTCTTAATCCCAATTCATCGGTAGGCAGGGTAACAAGAGCGGTCTGCAACCTGCCTGCCGAGGATGTCGCCGCCTTCGCCACGGTTGCAGACAGGTACTTCAAATTCCCCATAGTTTATATCGAGTATTCGGGAACCTTCGGGAATCCTGAGATCGTGAAGGCCGCATCGGAGGCTGTCGAAGATGCCCTGCTGTATTACGGCGGCGGCATCAACTCAAAGGAAAAAGCCGCCGAGATGGCAAAGTACGCCGACACGATAGTCGTCGGAAACGCAGTATATGACAATGGTGCAGCTGTCCTCAGGGAAACCGTCCGTGCTGTAAAATAATGCCCGAGATCGAGATCGTCCTCTGCGAACCCCTCTACGAGGGAAATATCGGCTTCGCTGCCAGGGTAATGAAGAACTTCGGGTTTTACAACCTGACCCTTATCAACCCCCCCGATATCGGAGATGAGGCAAGGGCAAGGTCTTCTCATGCAAGGGACGTTCTTGAAAATGCGAGACATGTCACATCTCTCGACGAAGTAATAGAAGAATCGAACATTCTCGTTGCAACGACAGGCGGCCTTTCCAAGACGGTCACCCATGCGATGAGGATGCCCTACTACGAGCCCTCCGAACTTCTTGATATGATAAAAGATGTTGAGGGCAGGGTCTCGATAATATTCGGAAGGGAGAACTGGGGGCTCTCCAACGAAGAGATAATGAAGTGCGATATAATATGCACGATTCCCACATCGCCGGAATATCCTATCGTAAATATCTCGCACGCAGTCGGAGTGATCGTCTACGAACTTGCAAATATTCCACGGGGAACGTATCCCATGGCGTCCCGCATCGAAGTCGATGCGTTCTACGATCATCTCGACCGCTTCCTCGATACTATCAATCACCCGGACTACAAGCGTGACAATACTCTCACGATGATGAGAAGGATCTTCGGGAGGACGAAACTCACAATCCGCGAGGTCTCGACCATGCACGGCATCCTCCGGAGAACGGAGCAGCTGATCCTCGGGGACGAGTTTGAAAAAACTGAAAACGAGAAGAAGACGAGCGGCGGGGATTAGGATTCATACATAGCCGAAAATGGATTTCTCTTTATTATCTGCTTTAATTTCACCGAAAAACCCCTTTGTACATGAAGAATTTAATAATCGGAATAAAAGTAAAAAAAGCAGAAGAAGACAATTCAGGTAGAGAGAGAAGGTAAACCATTCATCTATACTACCGTATCCCTGTTGCAGAGGTCGTCCCTGCCGAAGAAATAAATAACTCCTCCTTCGCTTATAGCTGAAATATAAGAGCCGTCTTCACTCATCTCGACATCAGTAACCCCTCCCTTGGCGGTGTAATTTCCGATAAGGTCGCCTGAACCATTCAGGCAGTATATCTCCGAATTGCTGGCTCCTGCCACGATCAGATCTCCGGATGAATCTGTTTTGATACTCCTGATAATGCTCCCCGTATCATAAGTCCAGAGAAGAGAACCGGTCCGATTGAAGAAAAAGATCGTACCGTCGTCTGAGACCGAGACTATACGGGAACCGTCGGAAGTAATATCTGTTACGCAGAACGGTCTTTCTCCTTTGTATCTCCAAAGACGGGTCCCGTTATTGCTGAACATGTAGACATAGCGATCCAGTGAACCAGCGGCAAGGTAGGTGCCGTCATCACTAAGGGCAACGTACTGGCCTGGATCGGTACCTCTATACCTGTAGGTATAACCAGCATCGATTGGTCCATAAGTTGTATAATCCAGGATCTTAGCCCCGTTGTTGGAGAAAAGATATACCTTATTATAATCTGTTCCGGCAGCGACATATTCGCCGTCAGGAGTTATATCAACGCTTGTTACTTCAAATGAAGATTTATATGCATTTTCCATCCACAGAAGCGAACCGTTTACTGAAAAGAACATTATTTTTGCAATTCCTGATGGGTTATGCTCCGTCCCTGCAACGATATACCGCCCGTCAGAGCTTATTTTTATACTACTTACTGGTCCACCTGTCGTATAGTTCCAGAGAAACATACCATTTTCATCAAAGCAGCTGACGACTCCGTGATCCTGATTACCTACAATCATAGACGAACCGCCAACCGTTATTCCACCAGAACTTACATCGATACATTCTATGGCCTCAATAGTGCTGAAATTCTGGACTGTGCCTTCACTCACGTTGAAAGAATACATCTGGCTGGAGCCCGATACAACAACAATTTCCCCGCTATCACTCATTGCAAGATAGGTGAGATGAAATAATTGCAGGTTGTTAGACTGCATTTGCAGGCCTTTAAACTGCCACGGAGGAGTGAGATAGTTTGACGAAGATACATTGTCAACAGGTTTTTCTTCTGTCCCACCGTTTGAAGTATGAGTCAGGATTGTAAAGACCAAAAAAATGACGATGACGATTAAGAGATTCGTGAATAGTATCCTTCCTTTCAATGTCTGTTTTAATTTCATCTGTTTTCATCACCGCCTTTTACGCACAAGCACAGGCACAAACCACGAGAATCGCCGGCAAGTTCTCAAACAGGGTAGTATTTATCGGAGACCCGGTCATATTACCGAGATCAAGAATTCCAATGCGTGACGCAGTCATCCAGTACCGCCAGTAAGTGCGATGATTAGGCCATCCGACTATTTCATAGCCCAATGCCGGCTCAGTGCAATCGGTGATATTTAAGGATTCTGAATAGATGATCTTTTCACTTCCCGGCAGTTGTGTGACGAATCTTACTGACCCGTTCATTGTCAGCCGGGTCAGTTCATTTCCGGATTCATCTGCTTTCCAGATATCTCCCTGATCAGTAAATATGAAACCATCGGCAGCGTCACTCCATTGCACAGACTTATAATTTGAGGAGTAATTGTAATCATACATAGGTACCTCGGTTTCGCCGGCAGGACCTACGATCTGGAGATGATTTTCAGTCGGATGATAAGTTAAATTTGATATATACGCGAATCGATCTGAAGACGGGTTCCAGGCGAATTCCGAAATCCTGTAGGAATTACTTATGTTAACCGGGAAGCGGCTGATCACGGAGCCGTCAATGCCGACATGAACTAAAAGAAACTGCCCTGATCCTCCATTCAGGTCTTCCCCGGAGATGAAAGAAAGACTTTCTCCGTCATCACCCCACCGGATCGTGTCTTCCAGCCCTCCCTTATGAGATTTACACATGCTGTGGGGGTACATATCGAACCCATCCAAATTGGGAAGGGTATAGAGCCGCCTGCTACTGGAATTTTCCACAGAAATAATGTTCAACGTGATATTTTCCTCATTATACAATGTATACGCCAGAAAACGGCCGCCGGGACTCCACGCAGCCCCCCAGGCATCCGAACTGTTTACAAGCAGGTATTCATCGTTCGTATTAACTGAGATAATCCATATTCCTTCATTTGAAGGACGAAAACCACCCGTAGGAGTTCCTGATTTTTCAAGTCCTTTGATTGCTATCGAATCGCCCCCCGGATTCCATAAAGGAACTCCTGAGACGGTGAGATTAGATATTTGATGCTTGCCTGAACCGTCGCTTTTCATAAGGAACAAATGCGGATCATCTTCTGCACATCCCAGACACGAATAGCTACAGCTGCATGGCTCTTTCCATTCCATGCATGAAAGTGCAATCTCAGTCCCGTCAGGACTTCCGGCAGTATAATCGCACGATACCCCGCAGAAGGTTAAATTTGAGATCTCATATGGTGATGATAACTGACGCTGAACGGGAGAGAGGGTAAAGTTGGATTCGGCTACGGCCGGAACCAGAATAAATATTGAAATGAACAATATGGCTACCAGTCCGCGTATATGACCGTTCCTTAGAATCTTAATATTAAACATTTTATCATCTTTTCTTACGACATCCCGTCATTATAAACTGAAATTTTTTTCATATGCTTCATATTTAAAAGGAGAGCCCCTGCTGCTGAGGTACTCCATATAATTGCTCCTTATCTTCGTTTTGTTAAGATCGATATCTTCAGGAAGAGAATACCACCTTTCGATTGTAACCCCGTACAGGGGAGAACTTAAATCATCCACGTCATAATCGTCATATGCAGGTGTAATGACAATTTTTGACGGATAGATCTCCTCATTTTCATACAGAAGACTGATATTGGCCGCATCAAACGCATACCAATTAAATGGCGCAAGACCGCAATACTTGTTTAATGGAACAGTGTTGTAGATTGTACTCGAGGTAATGAGTGTGTTGTCTACAACTCTTCTTGATGAATCTTCGTATATCGGCGAAAAGTAGGGCATCGTAAAACGAGAAAAGTCTACCTGCTGACATTCTTCCCCTGTTTCATGAGGAGGAATATAAATGAGAACCTCAGTTTTTGCCCCGCAATTCGATTCACCAGCGGGCTGATCCCAGGAACAGATGATGTATGTACAGGCGTTCGTTACAACCAGTAGGATAACGACCAGAAGATAAAATACATTCTTTTCCATTTTCATCACTCCCGTTCAAGGACTAAAAAACACGCAATTTTGGATATAATGATGTTATTTTGCCCCGCCGGCATTAACAATAAATCGCTTATTTGTTATACCAATTAATTGTTTTGATTTTATTTTTAATACAATAGCCGGACATTCCCAGCCTGCGACATATAATAAAAAAGAAGAATTTCCGTTGAGGAGATTCATTACTTTTCTTCACCGCCCGGATACTTCTATTATCATATAGAAACAAAATTATTCCAGATGATTCTCGTTGACTGGCAGCTGCAGGACTGGATTAGGAGAGGGTTCATAAAAATCGAACCCTCCGACAATTCTTATATCCAGCCGAATTCGGTGGACATCAGGCTGGGAAACCATTTTGTATGGTACGATGAGTGTGATGAGGTTATCGATCCCTACGACAGGGAGAGCATAGAGTCACATTACCAGGAAAAACATGCAGATTATATCGATATCCCGCCGGGAATGTTCCTTCTCGCCGAAACACTCGAAACAATAACCCTTCCCGAAGATGTCGTCGCAACCATCGAAGGAAAGAGCAGCATCGCAAGACTCGGCATCACCCTCCACCAGACAGGAGGGTGGATCGATGCAGGATTCTCGGGAACCATCACGCTTGAGATCTGCAATGCAAACCAGCGCCCCGTAAGACTTCACGCGGGAATGCCCATAGGACAGCTGGTCTTCTACACGACCGAAAAGGCGGAAAAACCATACGGTGCAAAGGGCGATGCAAAGTACCTTAACCAGAAGAATGCAACCCTTTCGAGATACCACCAGAACAAGCACTGAACGATTATTCGATAGCATAAAGAGAGAACAAAACCAATTTTTTAGGAAAACCGGAGAGAAAAATGCGACTTCTATTGATTCATTCTGATAATATAGAATACAAAGCCCAGAAGAAAACTCCCGTTGCAGAGGAGAACATCATCAAAGAGGATGAGATGCAGGAGGCGCTTACCGCTTTCTGCGCCGTGGAAAAAGCTGATGAGGACGATATTGCCGGTGTCTCATCGAAAACAGCGGCCGATATCCTCGACACCGCAAAACAGCTCGGCGTCACAAACATCATGATCTACCCCTACGCACACCTGTCATCCGATCTTTCCTCGCCTGCAAAGGCGGTCGAGGCCCTTTCGAAGATCGAAGACGAATGCCGTATTAACGGGGAATTTACAGTAAAGAGAGCACCTTTCGGCTGGTATAAGTCATTCACATTATCCTGCAAAGGCCACCCCCTCTCGGAACTCTCGCGCACAATAACGCCCGGCGAAGAGGGAAAAACCGAGAAGAAGACTGTGGAGCACAACTTCTTCGTTCTTACACCTGAAGGCGAGAAGAAGGACTACAAAGATTATGCAGACGATTCGCCTCTCGGAAAGCTGATCAAAAAAGAGACCGGAATGAGCGTAGAGTCGGGAAAAGAGCCGCTTCATGTTGAACTGATGCGCGCAAAGGAGCTCGTCGACTACGAACCCCTTTCAGATGTCGGCCATCACAGGTGGATGCCGAAGGGAAAGATCATAAGAGACCTTCTCTCCGACTATGTCCTCGGTCTTGTCCTCAACTATGGCGGTATGCCCGTCGAGACCCCGGTGATGTACGACCTGGACAACCATGCCATCAACGAACATGCAGGAAAGTTCGGCGAGAGGCAGTACAGGTTCAAGTCGGGCAACAGGAACATGATGCTCAGGTTCGCCGCATGCTTCGGGATGTTCTCGATAATGCACGACATGCATATATCCCCCAACACCCTCCCGATGAAGATGTACGAACTCTCCACGTACTCCTTCAGGCACGAGCAGAAAGGCGAATGCATCGGTTTAAAGAGGCTTCGTGCATTTACCATGCCCGATATGCACTCCATGTGCCTCGACATGAACCAGACGCTCGAGTGCTTCGAAGAGCAGCTGATGATGGGCTGGCAGACGGGAAAAGATCTCGAATACCCGCTTGCGGCTGTATTCAGGTGCACCGAGGACTTCTACAAGGATCATGAAGAATGGGTCAAAAAGATCGTCCGCATGTCCGAAGTTCCGGTTCTCATCGAAACGCTCTCCGACAGGGTCCACTACTGGATAGCCAAGATCGATCTCGCTGCAATCGACGGACAGGGAAGACCGATCGAAAACCCGACGGTCCAGATAGATGTAGAGAGTGCCGAGAGATTCGACATCAAATACTACTCGGTCAAGAATGAAGAGGTCAGACCCCCGATCATCCACTGCTCGCCCACGGGAAGTATAGAGCGTGTGATCTGTGCACTCCTGGAGAACACCGCATCGCAGGAGGTTCCGATGCTTCCGGTATGGCTCTCGCCGACACAGGTAAGAGTCCTTCCGGTCTCCTCGAAACACACTGAATATGCCGGGGAGCTCTGCAATAAGATCAACAGTGCAGGCGTCAGGTGCGACTTCGACGACCGCGAAGAGAGCGTCGGAAAGAAGATCCGTGAAGCAGGAATGGACTGGGTGCCCTATGTAGTAGTCGTAGGAGATTCGGAGATGGAATCCGGAAAACTTCCTGTCACCATAAGGAGCATGTCGAAGCCGAAAGCTCCATATAAGGAAGAGATGACGGCAGAAGAGCTTATATCAAAGGTTAAGGAAGATATTGGCAGCAGGCCGTTCAGGCCGATGTATACATCCAAAAAACTCTCGGCCAAACCCAGATTCATCTGATCTCCCAAAACCACCACTTTTTTTAAGACAATAAGACGAATGACTTAAATCCTTACAGATCGATTTTAGATTGTACTAATGGTGGTATAAATGGCGAATAATATTATTGGAGATGCCTTCGCTTATGCAAAAGAAGGTCTTCTGGGCAACTTTACAAAATGGATCCTGGTTATTGTTCTTGCATTAATCCAGGGGATCACATTATGCATCATTCCGGTCCTCAACGGGTACATCGTAAGGATCTATTCCGGAGAAAAAACACTCCCCGAGGTCGATCGCTGGGGAAAACTGTTCGTTGACGGATGGAAGTACAACATCATAGCAATACTCTACATGATTCCGGCGATTATCGTAGCGGTTGTTCTCGGATTTTTCACTATATTGTCATTTTCAGAGATGACGACGATAATTTTGGATGGGAATATGGCAGGAGTAATTGAACTGGTCACAGGTATAATCACTGTTCTGTTCATCCTCCTGATTGTGCTCATGATACTCTCGCTGTTCCTCATGATGGGACTTGTTCGTTTCGGAAAAACGGGCAAAATCGGCGAAGCCTTCAGCTTTGGTGCAATCAACAAGCAGATCTCAGGCGGTGTCGGATGGCTCGGGTACATCGGATACGTCATCCTTCTCTGGATACTCGGGTTGATTTTAATGCTGATAATCGCGGCAATAAACATCCTGCTTCTCCCACTGGGAATACTTGTCATGCTGCTGATTCTTCCCGCATGGTCCGTATTCGCTGCAAAATACATGACAAACATCTATGACGCAGGCGAATCAGCCTGAAATACTTTTTTTAAACGCCATGAGAGGAAGATGGAGAATTTTACCTGCATTTCTGCTGGCGTTATTCATACTGCTCTTATTCATACAGCCTGTTGTTGCAGCTGAAGAAACGGAAGATGAATTCCAGGACCGGCTTTCCGGGCTCCTTGAAGAGTCGAACAATTCTATAACGGTCTTTTACAGCAACAGCTGCAGCGCCTGCAAAAAAGTAGTGCCCGAGATAATCGAAATTACAAAGGAATACCCGGAAATATCCTTCAATTATTTTGATTTGTACGGTTCTGATGAAAACAGAACTATAATGCTGGCATTCGGGGAAAAATACGGAGTTGAATACCCTGCGTACCCGGTGGTGTTTACAGGTGACAGCACAGTTCTCGAAGGAAAAAGCAAGATTGAACTTTACCTTAGAAAAGTTCTGGAAGCTCATAAAAACGGGCATATCCCTGATGCCGAATATGAATCTTCACTGTGGTCCGCCCGGTCACCGCCATCTGAAGCATCCAACGTAACAGCAACGGACGACAACAGAAAGATCTCGCTGCTGCTGGTAATACTATCCGGGCTTGCCGACGGAATAAATCCGTGCGCCTTATCCGTTCTCGCTCTGCTTCTTGCAACCCTCTCGAGCCTGAATTCAAGAAGAAAGATCCTCCTCGGCGGTCTTGTATACACCTTCGCGGTATTCCTGTTCTATATAATGGCAGGGCTCGGAATCCTGACAATAATAAATTATTCAGGCTTCTCAGGCATTTTTTCGATTGCCGCAGGGATCATTGCGATTATTGCAGGAATAATCACCCTTACCGGAGGCATATGGGAAGGGAATGCGGTATCTCCCGGCATCCCGGTGTCAAAGAGACCTACTATAAAGAAGATAATGGAGAGAGCATCCATCCCTGCCGCGTTCGTACTCGGGATGATGGTGGGACTTTTCGAACTGCCATGTACGGGCGGGATCTACATCGCAATTCTCGGTCTCCTCTCTTCCCAGATGACATTCTACGAAGGCCTTCCGTATCTCCTGGTATACAACCTTATGTTCATAGTCCCGCTGGTCGCAATAATACTTGCAGTAGCTTTCGGGCTTTCACCTGAAAAAGTGGACAGTTGGAGAGATTCGAATAAAAAATTATTAAAGATCGGAATAGGCCTCATTTTGATTGCAATGGGCCTGTATATTCTTGCCGGATATCTGTTCTAAAATAGAAATGACAAGGGATTAAGAGAATAATCCCGCCTGCCTATTCTTCAGCATGCCTCGACTGGTAGATACAGTCCTGGATATCCTCGCCGAGTTTGCCGATTGCATCCGAACGGCATCTCTGGCAATGCCTCATCTGGCGGACAAAGGGAGAGCATTTGTCCTGCATCTCACGCTTTTCTTTTGGTGTCGGCGGGGTCACATCACTGAATTTATACTGCGGTATAACAGGGATCAGGTTGAAGGTGAAGACTCCCATCTCGCCGACTTTCTTTGCAATGTCGACGATATGATGGTCGTTTACTCCCGGGATAAATACCGTATTTATTTTTACGAGGATCTTCTTCGCAACAGCCATCTCGATACCTTTGAGCTGCTGGGACAGGAGTTTTTCAGCACCCTCACGCCCGTGAAGTTTCTTACCCTCCCACTCGACGAATGAATAGATCTTCTCGCCTATTGCCGGGTCCACTGCGTTAAGGGTGACTGTAATATTTCCTACATCGTATTCGATGAGACGGTCGAGATTTTCCGGAAGCAGGAGTCCGTTTGTACTGAGACACTTGATAGGTGTGGGATAATTTTCCTTCAGGAGTCTCAGCGTCTCAAATGTCTCCTCGTTTGCAAGAGGATCGCCGGGACCGGCTATTCCGATGACTTTTATATACGGATACTTGTCGAGGACCTCGCCCACGAGTTTTACCGCTTCCTCGGGCTTCAGGACTTCGCTGCAAACCCCGGGTCTGCTCTCGTTTACGCAATCGAAATTCCTTACACAATAATTGCACTGTATATTGCACTTCGGAGCAACCGGAAGGTGCATTCTCCCGGACTTATGGCATGCCTCCTTGCTGTAGCAGGGATGCTCGTTTATCTTCCTCAACTGTTCGGGGTCATAAGGGATCTCCTTTCCCTCAATAAAAACAGTCGGATATCCGTCATCGCTCATGTCAAAACCAAATAGATGTCTACCTGATTGGTAAAAAACGTAATGAAAGATCTATTACAGTACTAAATACCGGTTATACTCGTCAGTATTATTAGAGCAAAAGTAGATCTTACTCTTATGGCAGATATTCGGATAATAGCAATAATGGTCATTGCCGCAATTCTCACTGTATTTTCAGCGGGGTGTTCCGACAACGGAGCGGGAGAGGCCACCGGAACCGCTACACCCACGGCGGTTCTTACAGCAACAGCGACCAAAATGCCGGCAGGCGGCTCTTCAGGAGAATACTCGATCGACGAAGATCTCCCGTCAGGGATCGATGTCGATATTAGCGCAAGCGTGGTGGATTCGGGAACCCTGCTGATAAAGTACGACCTTAATCTGACCTCGATGGGAACTGCAATGGGCCAGAACGGATGGAAGGTCCTTGCGACTGTATATGCATACAATCCCGATAAAGTGGAAGACGGCTTTACGGTAAATTCGTACAACGATATTATTTCTGCGGGAATTCCCTACAAAACTAATAACATACAGGTATTCCCGAGCAACTTATACCCGGGAAAAGCTGAAGTCTCGACAAATGCGGACAGCGGCATGAGGCTCGATACCAATGACTACTACGTATACGGTGTCGTCCTAAGAGAAGCCTAAACAAAAAATTTTTTTATTTCAACGTGATTTTTCATTATGGATACAAGGATCATTATCATTGCAGCATTACTGGGAGCGGGGATCTTCCTTGCCGGCTGCACCTCCACGCAAAGTTACAATCCTGATACGACTGCTCCTGTTACTGAGACCGCAACACCAACTGCCGCAGTAACTGCAATGCCTACTTACGCTGTGACCGAACCTGTCCGGGTTATCGGGGATGACATTACTTCGATAAAGATCACGGTAGATGCAACGGAAACGGGAACAAATACGCTGAATGTTTTTGTCCATTACGATTCATCGACTCTTCCTTCAACCGGAACCGGATCCGAGCTCATGGCAACGCTTTTTGCATACAATTATGCAGATGTTCCCTATGGTTTCGACCCGAAGACATCGGACGACGTGATCAACGCCGGCATTCCCTACAAGAGGGTTGCAAGCGTGGTCTACCCGAACAACAAAGTGAATGCGGGTGCTGAATTGCCGACGGATTCCGTTCAGGGTTCTTTGAACATAGCGAGACCCTACAACTACGGTGCAATTATCGAGAAGACCGGAACAAGGCAATGATTGATACGGATGGAAAAGAAACAGGAAATGAGAAATCTTATTTTTAAGGGGGGACCTAAATGGTTTTAAAAAAATTATGCGACCTTTCGGCCGGAGAAAAAGGTAAGATCTCGGAAATATCGAGATATAGGAATGAATCGGAATGCATGGGTCTGTATCCCGGGATAATGATCGAGGTTCTGACCAAAGACTCCTCAAAAGGGCCGTGTATCATAAAAACCGAAAGCGGCCGGATGGAAATCGTCATGAAACGGGAGATTGCCTCTCATATGCAGGTGGAAAAAGACTAATCGGCGACCGGTTTTTGTCTGATTACCATAATTTTCTGTTCCGTCATCTCTGCCAGTGCATATGCCGGCCCTTCTCTCCCGAACCCGGACATTTTGACTCCGCCGTAAGGCATTAAATCGACCCTGAATGTCGGAATATCATTGATGATCACCCCGCCTGCCTCGATCTTTTCATATGCATAAAACGCATTCCCGATATCGGAGGTAAACACTCCCGCCTGAAGGCCGTATACTGAATTATTGGCCAGATCCACGGCTTCGCTGAATTTTTCATAAGGAGTGACCGTAACTACCGGTGCAAAGATCTCCGTCGAGTTGATCTCCATCTCAGGTGTCGCATCTGTAATAATTGTGGGTGAGATCGTCTTTCCGTCATATCTCCCGCCGGATATGATCTTTGCACCGCCCGAAATTGCCGCCTGAACCTTCCGCCATGCCTCCCCGGCCGCCTCTTCCGATATCATCGGTCCGACAAATGTATCTGATTTATCCGGGTCTCCGTTTTTCAGCGATTCAAAGGCTGATGATAACCTTTCAAGAAATTCCCGGAAGACAGCATTCTGAACGAATACCCGCTGCACCGATATACAGACCTGTCCGGCATTTGCGCAGGCGCCGGTTGCGATCCTTGATGCGGCATGTTCCAAGTCGGCATCGCTGTGAACTATTGCTGCGGCATTTCCGCCGAGTTCAAGGGAAACTTTCTTTCTTCCGGCGATGCTCTTCAGGTGCCATCCTACACCGGGGCTTCCGGTAAAGCTCAGGAATGCGATTCTTTCATCACGAACCATCTTTTCCGCAAGACGGAACTCGCAGGGGACCACGCTTACAGCTTCGGCTGGATAACCCGCCTCAAGAACAAGTTCGCCGAGCAAAAGCCCGGACACCGGTGTCTTCGAGGCCGGCTTCAGGATAAACGGATTTCCGGCCGCTATTGCAGGGCCGATCTTGTGGCATGCAAGATTGAGGGGATAATTGAACGGAGTTATTGCAAGGACGGTTCCTACCGGGAATCGCCGGGAAAAACAGGTGTAGCCTCTTCCGGCTTCCGTCCGGTCAAGCGGGATGATCTCTCCGGTCTGCCTTACGGCCTCCTCCCCGGAGATCTTTATCGTCTCTATCGAACGGTCGACCTCGGCAGAGGCAAGCGACCTGACTTTTCCTCCTTCGTTAATCAGAATCTCAACAAATTTTTCCCTGTTCTCCCCGATCAGTTCCGCAAGTCTTTCAAGAATCCGCATCTTTTCGTAACCTGCAAGAGCCGATGTTTCCTTAAACGCCTCACTAGAGCCGGCTATAGCTTCTTCGATCTCTTCTTCCCCGCAGAGGCAGATTCGGTCGAAGACATCGCCGGTGTATGGATTTATTACATCGAGATGCCTGTCGCTCCGTTTTCTTTTGCCGCATAATATGAATTCCCGGGCATTCATGATCCATAATCACCGTGATCTATTAAAAATCAATCATTCATGTTTCCGTTTTCCGGCAAAGAACGATTCAATGAAGCCCAGGATATAATATGTAATTACAATGACAGCGGCAAAGACCAGGATAAATGACAGAGTGTCGCCAAGGATGCTGTTGATCATATTTCCCGCAGCCAGGGCCACGAGAACGGAGATGAACAATTTGATGAGCTCGATTCTTTCCTCAAAGAACATTGAATAATAATTGTTTTTCAGGGATTTATCGGTTGGCGGTATCGTTCGGATCTTACTGTTGATCGCAAAATATTCTGATCCCGGATCAAAAGGATACCGGCAACCTGGTTATTAAAAAAAATGCGAAGGGGGATGTGATCATCCTAATTTCGCTGGACAGCAGGCTTTCCGGTTGATGACATCTTCAGTCTCAGGTATTGTGCAAGATAAAACGCTCCTATCAATCCGGCCAGGATCCCGAATGATGCATACAGGCCTGCATATGATCCTACAACCGCAAAGACAGGGACTACAGCCAGGGATGAGCAGAACTGACCGGTGTTCAGGGATACGGACCATCCACCCATTACTTTGCCGACTATGGGCCTCGGAGTAACCGACATCAGCCAGCTCAGGAGCGTGGGTATGATAAGGCCATTTGCCGCACCGATAATTATTACTGCTATTCCCGCCGGGAGCAGCGAACCCGATAAACCCATCATGACAAATCCCAGGCAAAGCAGGATATAAGAGAGTGCAAGAACGGATACCCTGTGCATACTGGCGGTAATTCTCCAGTAAAATATCCCTGCCAGTGCCGAGACAAAACCCATCAGTCCCAGGAAAAGGCCGCTGAGAAGTGCATGATTCGAAAATATTCCTCCGGCCTGTACAGGGCCGGCGGTGTTGATGATATCGGCTATCAGGTACGGCAGTTTTGTCGGCAGTAAAAAGAACATGATCATGCTCAGGAACAAAGTTGCATATACCAGAGCGATTTCAAAAACCGGAGTGGTATATCCTGTTTTCTTCCCGGAAACCTGTACAGGATTCTCAGCTTTTTCAGTGGGTTTACCGGAACCTGCATCGTGGATCTGTTCCGGTTCCCTCAGCGGCTCTCTCATCGTCACAAGGACACCGGCAAGGATCACGATGCCGATGAGGTAGATTAAAAACGACATTCTCCATGAAATTGTGGCGAGTATTCCTCCGCTGGTCTCAAGGATCAGGACGCCTATCCCCATAGAGGCAGCCTGGTACCCGAGGATTTTTGCACGAGCGATTCCCGTATAGTAATCCGTGATAAGAGCACTTGTTGTGACGGTAATCCCGGCGATTCCTATACCGAGGATTACTCTTCCTGCAAGAATTACCGGAAGCGAATTAAGAAAAAATCCAGAAACCCCTGCAAAGGAAAATATAAGCAGGGAGGCGGCAAGTACGGGCAGCCTTCCCTTCCTGTCCGATAAAATTCCGATAAAGAAACCGCTGAACGCGATTGCGAGCGAAGGGAGGGTGATTATCAGGGAGACCATTGCTTCCGAAGCATCGGGGAACGATTCGCTGATTAAGGGGAGCGCAGGAGCGACTGCTGCACCGCCCATGAGGATGAGCATGGACGAAAGAAGAAGAAATGCAGTCGTCCATTTTGAAGGTTTAAACTTTGTTTGCTTGAATATTGAGAGGATATGTGAATTTTGCATCCTTACACGTTAAGATCATTTTGTTAAATAGCTGGTGCTCCCGGAATGAATAGCAACACTTTGAAATATTTTGGGGGAAGGGAGAAGGATCTTTGGATGAGGATTTCATAAAGAGATTCATGGATGGATCATGTTCTCACGCAAAATCCAAAATCATCTCAATGTAAATTATATTCTTATGGCAACCGATGGTGAAACGATAACGATAAGCCATGAAACCCGGATGAAACTTGCCAGACTGCGGAAGGCAGGCCAGTCATATGATTCACTGATTTCGACTATGGCGGATCAGGTGATGGAAACGTCAGAGTATGATGAGGGCTGGGACGTGGAAAAGATTGACAGCGACATAAAAAAAGTCCGGGAGACAAGCACTTTTACACCTTTGAAAGCGATTCAGCGAAATTGATATAAATCTCAAACTTTGAGATCGTCCTGAGTAAAAAGGCGATCAAGTACCTTGACTGGATTAAATATCTGCCTGTACGGATTGAAAATAACAACGATTGGATCAACCGCAAAAAATATTTGATTCGGGGCGACAGATAAAAGAGTACATGCGGACCGTAGAGATATCAGATTCAATATACAATGAAATAATGTCCCGGAGAAAAGGCAGGGAATCAATAAGCAAGACCATAGAGCGGGAACTAAAACCGATCGAAAAATGTGCGGCAGTTAAGGAATTAGAAAAATTAATGAAAGAACCACGTTATAAACTTTCAGATGTAGAAAAAGAATTAGGCATTTAACAAGACTTGATCCAATTGTGATACTCTTTTTCAGTCATTATCTTTAGAACTATTGCATGTCTGTCTGGTTTTGTTCCTTCAATCACATAAATCGCGACATGGTTATAAGGGATGTGTAAACGCCAGTAACCCTTGCAGTTTCCTTTCAATTCGTGTTTGTTACATGAGTTTATATTTACAAATAAATATTCTTCAAGGCACATTTTAAGCTTAATAATAACGTTTTTGCTGATTGATGGGTTTTTCTTAAGATATACCTTTACACTACGATTAATTTCAATCATATTACCCCTTGAATAATTATATAGAGGCACTACAATAATTTTCTATTGGATAATTGAGAATTTCGCCCGTATTAACGGATCACCATGATCTATACTTTTTCGTGCTTTCTCCTTACCCCATGCCAGGAAGGGTCATTCTCCCCTGTGACCAGATCATCTTTCGGCTTGCCTTTGTTTGTGAACCGGGGTATGTCAGCACTTTCAAAACTTCTAAGATGGGACAAAGGCTAAACCCCCACTAAATTTAAACAGAATTCTTAAACTCGTAATGTGTGCAGGATGAAAGTAAGCATAATTAACGAGATTCCATTAATACAGAATAGTTTTATGATTTCATGAATTCAAAGCATTCAATATGGGAAAAAAAATAAATTTAGCTCTCAATCTCATTCCTTTATGCACTTTTTTAGTCATTGTATTTTTCAGTATTGGTATAGTTCTAAATGAAATATGTGGTTTTAATAAAAATAATCTGGATCTTGCAATATTATCCGGGATTGCGGCTTTAGTAATAGTAGTTATTATTTTTGTGCTTATGTTGTTTCAAAAAGAAGAATCACAATATTGGATTTATTTTAATAAAAAATCATCAAGAAAATATGTTTTTGCAGATTTATTAATAATTTTTTTATTATTGATTCTTATGATTATTTTTATTAGTGATATTTATCTGGAAATCCCTACTCTTATTATTTCATTAATTTTTGCATATCTCTTTTTTTATATTACCTTCATTAGGAGTATGGATAGTGATGATTTACAAAATCAAAAAACTATTTCTCAGAATGAAGAAACAATAAAGTTTCAGAATCAAATCATTGATCTACAAAAAAATTTAATCAACCGGCAATATCAGGTTATAGATTTACAAAGTGAGGTTATAGATTTAAAAAGTAAAGGCAAACTTTAGAATCAACCAGATCCAAATGATAACACACCAAGTGAACATACAGACTCAGAAAATTAACACCTGTTATCAGGAATAAAAATAATATATACTGATTATTCATCTCTTTTTACAAGTTTAGCTTCATCAATTCTTCTGGCAAGTAAACTTGCAAATATTAAATATTGGGCTGCCTTTTCTCTATTCAAATCATGTGCTAAAGAATGGGCTTTTGGATTACGGATACCTGTATAAGCTCCTTGGTAGATCTGCATGAATCCTTTTTGGTCTGACTTTCCAGACTCTGTGGTAATATCGCTTAAAAGTAAATACGGGTCTTTAAGCGCAAACACTTTTCCAATAAGTTTAGAACCTTCATCCTCAGAACCTTCAGCCTTAATACCTGTTATTTTGCGAATGTAATCAAATAAACCAGTAATTGAGTCTGAAACTGCATTACGGTAATATCCACTTTGATATAATGCTAAAGAAGACTGAATAATAACTGGATGTAAATAATTTATAAAATCATCTTTATCTGTATCCTTATCTTTTTGAAGTTTTTTATCTAATTGCTCTTCAACTCGAGAAATATCAGTTAATAAAATTTCTTCATAATCATTTTCTGTCCTAAATTTAGCATGTCGTGAAAGATTACCCAAATTTATTTGTATATTGTTTTCTGAAAGAATAGAGGTCAATTTTATGAGATCTTTGTTAATATATCCATGTATTGTATTCTCTGATTTTAAATCTCCAGATCTCAATTTTTTATAAGCATCAAATGACTTTTCACGAATGTCCCTAAGCACACTGTACAATTCAATATATTGGTCGATCATTTCTTTATCAGATTTTATTAATTATCATCTTTTAAAACCCTATTGAGACTATTCACCTCTTAGTTTATTCATAATCAAAAATAAGGCTTAAACCAATTCCCAAGTGTAATCCGCCTTTGTTAACCTCTTTTCAAACCACATTTTACAACTTTGGAACCTGCTTTTTATGGTCTATTATAGCCTAAATTCACAGGTTAAATTATGTGTATAAATACACATTCATACACATAGGAGAAAAGAGAAATGGGAAAGAGAGAAAAACTGAAAATAAAGCCAATTCAGGATTTACGAAAAAAAGGATATTACAATCAGCCCGATAAATTTTGATTCTATTAGGAATGGCAGCTTAAACATACCAAAATTCGTAGATAACACCCTTAATGAACTCAGAACAAAAAAAGAACACCCTCAATTTTAAAAAAAATAAAAAAAACGATGGGCCCGTTGAGATTCGAACTCAAGATCTTCGCCGTGTAAAGGCGACGTCATAACCAGCTAGACCACGAGCCCCTTGCAGGTTCTGCCCAATAAATTAGGTTTTACGATATATTAAGATGTTGGATTTTCATTTCGAAAATGATATTATTCGGGTTTTCAGTCATTCGTTTTTCAGCATATCTGCGGCTTTTTTTATCTTCTCCAGGGTCTCTTCTGAAACGGCGGGATATGAATCGTGAAGGGAGATCAGTTTCGAGGCGATGATATCGGAAACGATCGTCCTTGCAACCCATTTGTAATCGGCAGGAATGATATACCACGGAGCGGTCTTTGTGCTCGTATTATTCAGCATATCCTCGTAGGCTTTGATGTAATTATCCCAGAACTTTCTCTCCGCAATATCCGAGGGCGATATCTTCCAGTATTTGCTCTCGTTTTCAAAACGGGCAATAAGGCGTTCCTTCTGCTTCTCTTTGGATATATGGAGGAAAAATTTCAGGACGACCATTCCGCTGTTCGAAAGGCGCCTTTCGTACGAATTTATATCCTCATATCTCATGTTCCAGAATTCATCGTCAAACTCTTTCTGTGGAAGATGGCGTGTTTCAAGTATTTCCGGGTGGACTTTTGTGATCAGGACCTCCTCGTAATAAGAGCGGTTGAAGATGCCGATCTCTCCTCTTTTCGGAAGCTTGAGGTTGCACCTCCAGAAATAATCATGATCCAGCTCCTCTTTCGACGGAACACCGAAACTGCTCACCCTGCAGCCCTGTGGATTTACGCCTGACATTACATGCTTGATGAGGCTGTCTTTGCCGGCCGTATCCATCCCCTGTATAATTACAAGGAGGGAGTAGGTGTTATTCGCCCACAAAAGAGACTGCCCGCGTGCCAGGTCTTCGCGGTTTTTTTCAAGAATATCCTTAGCCTTGTCTTTGACCGCATCCTTCTGGAAGTACGCTATCTCTTCATTCACTTTCCATCCGGTATCGTAATCTTTAAGCGTAACTTTCCGGCCTTTTTCGATCCTGAATTTTTCAATAATTTTTTCTGACAGCACAGACTTCTCCCCGTTGAATATCAAATATGCAGGCACAATATTTCACTTTTTTTAAGAGGACATGATAGTTGAAACAATTTTATAATTCAATAGATACAATTTTTATTATCCTATTATAAAAACGCGGTGATTAATTTTTGAAAAATTTGCTAATTATCTGTAAAAATCCGGAATTACAGAATATTATTAAAAAAATTATTGAGAGATCCGGGGAGATCATCGAACCCGATCATTGTACATCCATTGAAGAAGCAAGAAACAGGATATTTCAGGAAGACTACAGGCTTATCATCTCCGGGTTTACAATTCCTGAGATTGGCGGACCCGGATTTATTAAAGAGTTCCAGGACTCCGGGAAGGACGCCCCGTTTATCTTCCTTACAGAACTTGAAAAAAGAGAAACGGATACGGACGTAACTCAGGCTGATCCGGACTATATTTTTATCAACGACAAAAATCCCGCAGAAACCGTGGAAAAACTGGAAAAAATAATCCCTGAGATCCTGATGCACAGGAAAAAAAATCCTGACAAAAATCTTAACGAAGCAAGATACAAATCACTGGTTGAATCGATGGACGATTCAATCTATATGGTCGACGGGGAATGCCGCTATCTCTTCATGAATAAAAAGCATCTTGAAAGGATCGGAAGATCGGCCGAATTGTTCAAAGCAAGGAGCTACAACGATTTTCATACAGATGAAGAGACAGGGAATTTTTCCGGGAATGTCCGCCGCCTTTTCTCCACAGGAGAAAAGATCGAAGAAAAATATGAAAAGAACGGGAAGAAATACCTGAGAACATTCACCCCCGTGAGGGATATCAATGACGAAAGGATCATCGCCGCCAGCATTACCTCAAGCGAGATCTGTGATGATGCAGATATTTCCGAAAAGGATATTTCGTCATATATCGTCGACGGCGACGGCAGGTATCTCTCGATCAACAGGCACCACATGGAGGTCCTCGGGATAAGCTGCGAAGATCTGTTCATCGGAAGAAATTACGAGGAATTTCATCCCGAGGGCAAAACCGAGAAGTTCTCCTCGATGATCGGGGAGGTTTTCAATACCGGAGAGACCCTGAGGGACGAGTATGAATCGGGTAAATCGCATTTTACAAGAAGGTTCTGCCCGGTTAAGGATATACTGACCGGTGAAGTCGTAGCAGTGACCATAGTTTCCACAAATATAACAGAACAGAAACTGACTGAAAAGAGCCTGATAGAGGCAAATAAAAAACTGAACCTTTTAAACAGCATCACCAGGCACGATATCCTCAACCAGATGACCATTCTTTTGGGATACCTCGATCTATCAGCAACGGGCTGCCAGGATGAAACTCTGAAAGTTTACCTCGAAAAAGAAAGAAAGGCTGCTGACACCATTTATCACCAGATTTTATTTACAAGGGATTACCAGGATGTCGGTGTCAACACTCCGGCATGGCAGGACGTCTCCGCCCTGATTGCAGATACATCAAAGATGCTGAGGCATGGCGATATTGAGATCGAAAACCGCTGCGGAGATCTGAAAATCTTTGCTGATCCTCTACTCGAAAAAGTATTCTACAATCTTACAGACAATTCAATCCGGCACGGGGGCAGCATCTCAAAGATCACCTTTTGCTTCGAAAAAATACCCCACGGGATCAAACTGATCTGCGAGGACGACGGCAGGGGCATTCCTGATGAAGACAAAGAGAGGATCTTCAGGCAGGGGTTCGGTAAAAACACCGGCCTCGGACTTTTTTTAATCAGGGAAATCCTTTCGATAACAGGACTCGAAATACACGAGACAGGCTGTTACGGGGAAGGGGCGAAGTTCGAAATAACGATCCCCGACATGATGTATTCTGAGTGCCGAACAAGGCACCGGAATCCGGATCTTTAAACCTTATTATATACGGGCGAACTAATTTTAATCAGCAGACAAAATAAGGCAACAGGGAAGACCAGGCCCGGATTTGGTACAGGAGGCAAAAAATACGCTGATAATAATCATAATTTCAGTCCTGCTGGCATTTTTCTTTACCTTTACCAACGGCTTTCAGGATGCAAGCGCTATTGCAGCGACGTTTATCGCTTCCAAATCCGCCAGCCCAAGGAAGGGGATCATCTTCGTGGCATTTTTCGCCTTCCTGGGAGCGATGCTCGGCGGAACGGCGGTCGCGTTTACCATCTCGGAACTTTTCACCATAGATTCGGGGATGACAACGGTATACGTTATGACGGTCGGTATCCTGAGTGCAACCGCCTGGAATCTTATAACATGGAAGTTCGGTCTCCCTTCATCCTCGACACACGCACTTATCGGAGGGCTTACCGGATCGGCGGTAGCCGCAGCCGGAATAGGAAG